>NZ_AJQF01000076.1:0-22451 GCF_000261705.1 Bradyrhizobium genomosp. III
AGGCGCCGAAGGATTTTTGATGGCAATGGCCGTGCACGACGGCCTTGTGAGCGATGGTGCCGAGCGGCAGTTGCAGCCGGCCGGCCTCGGCCTCGCGCACCAGAAATTCCTCGAAGGTCAGCGCGTGCGCGCCGACCGCCTTGGCGTCGTTGTCCTTGCGCAGCGAGGCGAGCTCGTCGCGCAGCGTCAACAGGCAGCTCGGCTCGAGGCCGACGATCGGCACGCCGCGCGCGGCAAAGGGCGCAAAGGCAGCGACCAGCCGATCGAGCTCGACCCTGGCTTCATCGACGAGGCCTGCGGACAGGAAGGTGCGGCCGCAGCAGAGCGGACGGCTGCCGCTGGTGGGCTTCGGCAGGTGAACGCGATAACCGCCGGCCGCGAGCACGCGCAGCGCGGCATCGAGGTTCTCGCGCTCATAGATGCGATTGAAGGTGTCGGCGAACAGCACGACCTCGCGGCCATCAACCGGCCCAACCACGTCGGTCGCCGGCGCAAACACGTCGTTGCGGAAGGCGGGCAGGGCGCGGCGTGCGCTGATGCCGGCGAAGCGCTCGAACAGCTTTCGGAGCAGCGAGCTGCGGTTGCGCAAATTGGCCAGCGGCGCGAAGCGCGCGGCGAGGCCGGCATAGCGCGGCAGATAACCCACCAGGCGGTCGCGCAACGTCAGGCCGTGGGAGGCGGCGCGCGCGGCCAGCACCTCGATCTTCATCTTGGCCATGTCGACGCCGGTCGGGCATTCGTGGCGGCAGGCCTTGCAGGAGACGCAAAGTTTCAGCGTTTCCATCATCTCGTCGGAGGACAACGCATCCGGGCCGAGCTGGCCGGAGATCGCGAGCCGCAAGCTGTTGGCGCGGCCGCGGGTGACGTCCTTCTCGTTGCGCGTGGCGCGGTAGGACGGGCACATCACGCCGCCCTCGAGCTTGCGGCACGCGCCGTTGTTGTTGCACATCTCGACCGCGCCCTGGAAGCCGCCGCCGGCGCCGGGATAAGCCGACCAGTCGAGCTTCGTCTTCAGCTCGCCGACCCGATAGTCGGGCTTGAAGCGGAACAGCGAGCGGTCGTCCATTTTGGGCGCATCGACGATCTTGCCGGGATTGAGCACGCCATCGGGATCGAAGCGCTGCTTGACCTCGCGGAAGTCGGCGACGAGACGCTCGCCGAACATCGTCTCGTGGAATTCGGAGCGCACCAGGCCGTCGCCATGCTCGCCGGAATGCGAGCCCTTGTACTCGCGCACCAGCGCGAAGGCCTCCTCGGCGATGGCGCGCATCGCCTTGACGTCCTTCTCCAGCTTCAAATTCAACACCGGGCGCACGTGCAGGCAGCCCTCGGAGGCGTGCGCATACATCGTGCCGCTGGTGCCGTGCTTGGCAAACACCTCGTTCAGCCGTGCGGTGTAGTCGGCGAGGTGCGGCAGCGGCACGGCGCAGTCCTCGACGAAGGAGACCGGCTTGCCCTCCTGCTTCATCGACATCATGACGTTGAGGCCGGCAGCGCGGAAATCGGCGATGCCGCTCTGCAGCGCGGGTTCGGTGATCTCGACCACGCCGCCCCATTTGCGTTTGTCGTTGGTCCAGCCGAAGCCGAGATCGCCCATGAGCTCACCGAGCTGCTTCAGGCGCACGAGGTTGTCCGCCTGGTCTTCTTCGGCGAATTCGACGACCAGCACGGCGTCCGGATCGCCCTTGATCGCGGCAGAGATGATGGGGCGGAACATCGCGATGTCGCGGCCGAGCGCGAGCATGGTGCGGTCGACCAGCTCGACCGCGATCGGCTTCAGCTTGACGAGATGCTGGGCCGCATCCATCGCCTCGTAGAAGCTGCCGAAATGACAAACGCCCAGTGCCTTGTTGCGGATCACGGGCCACAGCTTCAGCTCGACCTTGGTGGTGAAGGCCAGTGTGCCCTCGGAGCCGACCAGGAGGTGCGCGATGTTGTTGCGCGCATTGCGCGGCACCAGCGCATCGAGATTGTAGCCGCCGACGCGGCGCTGCACTTTTGGAAAGCGCGCGGCGATCTCGTCGGCCTCGCGCGTGCCGAGATCGAGCATGTCGCGGAACAGGGCGCGGGCGCTGTTGCCCGCGTCGAGATCGGAGAGATCGCGCGAGACCTCGCCGTAACGGCCGAGCGTGCCGTCGGCAAGCGCGGCCTCCATCGATAGCGTGTTGTCGCGCATCGTGCCGTAGCGGAGTGAGCGTCCGCCGCAGGAATTGTTGCCGGCCATGCCGCCTATGGTGGCGCGCGAGGCCGTGGAGACGTCCACCGGGAACCACAGGCCATGCTTTCTGAGCTGCCGGTTGAGATCGTCGAGGACGATGCCGGGCTCGACCACGCAGGTGCGGCCTTCGACGTCGAGCGAGAGGATGCGGTTCAGGTGTTTCGACAGATCGACCACGATCCCGTCATTGACGGTCTGGCCGCATTGCGAGGTGCCGCCGCCGCGCGGGGTCACCTTGCGCCCCTCATCGCGGGTGATCGCCAGGGCCAGCAGGGCCTCGTCCATGGTCTTGGGCACGACCACGCCGGCCGGCACGATCTGGTAGAACGAGGCGTCGGTGGCGTAGCGGCCACGGCTGAAGCGGTCGAACAGGACATCGCCGGTGATTTCCCGGGCCAGGCGTGCCGCCAGGCCGTCCGTTTGGGCCGATTCCGGTGATTTTCCAGCCACTTCCGCCGCCATGATCCGCTTTCGCCTGTTCGCCGGCACCGTCTTGCCTCCCGTCACGGCCCTTGGCAAGCGAGCCCTGCTTCTTGTGCATTGACGGACCTCGCCGGGCGAGGGACAAGCCCGGCGAATAGTGATATGCGAGCGGCTCGCGGGAGCCCTGAATTCGGGCCGACCGACGCCAAAGCCGAGACAAGCTTCAAAGACCGGGAAGGACGCCGATGACCGTGCACACTGGAAGGCATTACTTACAGATTCCAGGACCGACCAACGTGCCCGACCGGGTGCTGCGGGCGATGGACATGCCGACCCTGGACCATCGCGGTCCGGAGTTCGCCGAGCTCGGTTTTGCGGTTCTCGCCTCGATGCAGCGGGTGTTCCGCACCAAGCAGCCCGTGATCATCTTCCCCTCGTCCGGCACCGGCGCCTGGGAAGCGGCGATGGTCAACGTGTTCGCGCCCGGCGACAAGCTCCTGATGTGCGAGACCGGCCAGTTCGCCGTGCTGTGGCGCGGCATCGCCGACAAGTTCAAGTTCGACGTCGACTTCATCCCGAGCGACTGGCGCCACGGCGCCGACCTCGCCGAGATCGAGAAGCGCCTTGTCGCCGACAAGCAGCACGCGATCAAGGCCGTCTGCGTCGTGCACAACGAGACCTCGACCGGCTGCGTGACGCCGCCGCTGGAGGTGCGCAAGCTGCTCGACCGCGTCAAGCATCCGGCGCTGCTGATGGTCGACACCATCTCCGGCCTCGGCTCGATGGAATATGAGCACGACGCCTGGGGTATCGACGTTTCGGTCGCGGGCTCGCAGAAGGGCCTGATGCTGCCGCCCGGCCTCGGCTTCAACGCCGTCTCGGAGAAGGCGCTCGCCGTTGCGAAGGCCAACCCCGGTATGCGCTCCTATTGGGACTGGCAGGAAGTCATCAACTTCAACAAGCTCGGTACCTTCCCCTACACGCCCGCCACCAACCTGCTCTACGGCCTGCGCGAAGCGGTCAAGATGCTGGAAGAGGAGGGGCTGGAGAACGTCTGGAGCCGCCACAAGCGCCACAGCGCGGCGACGCGCGCCGCGATCAAGGTCTGGGGCCTGGAGACGCAGTGCGCCGACCCGGCTGCACACTCGCCGGCGCTGACCGGCGTGCGCGTGCCTGATGGCCACGACGCCGACGCCTTCCGCAAGGTGGTGCTGGAGAACTTCGACATGTCGCTCGGCACCGGCCTGAACAAGGTCAAGGGCAAGGTGTTCCGCATCGGCCATATCGGCCATTTCAACGATCTGATGCTGATGGGCACGCTCGCCGGCGTCGAGATGGGCCTGGATCTGGCAAAGATCCCGCACCGGAGCGGCGGCGTGTTGGCGGCCATGGACGTCCTGAAGGGACGCGACGCGGTGCCGATGTCCAAGGCCCAGGTGGCTTAAAGGCTCAACTGGCCTGAACCGACCTAACCAAAAGAAGAGAGCGCGCGATGAACGCACCGACGACGACGAACGAAGACCTGCTCTACTCCGTCACGGACGGCATCGCGCGGATCACCTTCAACCGCCCGCAGGCGCGCAACGCAATGACCTTCGCCATGTATGATCGCATGGCGGAGATCTGCCAGGAGATCAACGCTGACCGCTCGATCAAGGCGCTGATCCTGACTGGCGCCGGCGACAAGGCCTTCGCCTCCGGCACCGACATTTCCCAGTTCCGTGCGTTCAAGACCGCGCAGGACGCACTCGACTACGAGGCCCGCATCGACCGCGTGCTCGGCACGCTCGAGCAGTGCCGCGTGCCCGTGATCGCGGCGATCGCCGGCGCCTGCACCGGCGGCGGCGCCGGCATCGCGGCCTGCTGCGACCTGCGCATCGGCACCGAGACGACGCGGATGGGCTTTCCGATCGCGCGCACGCTCGGCAACTGCCTGTCGATGTCCAACATCAGCCGCGTCGTGGCGCTGGTCGGACCTGCCCGCACCAAGGATCTGATCTTTAGGGCGCGCCTCGTCGAGGCGCCGGAGGCCCTCGCGCTTGGCCTGCTCAACGAGGTCGTGCCTGACGTCGAGACGCTGCAGCGCCGCGCCGACGAGACTGCAAAGCTGGTCGCCAGCCATGCGCCGCTCACGCTGGAAGCGACCAAGGAAGCGGTACGCCGCATCCGCCGCACGCTGTCGCGCGAAGAGGGCGAGGACCTGATCCTGAAAGCCTATATGAGCGAAGATTTCCGCGAAGGCATGGATGCCTTCCTCAACAAGCGTACGCCGAACTGGAAGGGCAGGTAGCCCGCGTCCTTCAAGAACCCGCTGCAGCGCGGTCTCCGTGTCCAGTCCCACCCAACGCGCCTCCGACAGCCGCCGCCAAGCGCGACCTCGATAGTGCCGGTCTTGGCAGGTTGGTTGGGGAGGGGCGGTTGGCTATCTTGCCGTTCCAACAAAGTATCCGTCTGCCGCGCCGTCCTTAGCAAATCTGGGACAGACGCAAAAGCTTCCCGGTGAGCTGCGGGTTGGACACATGACCTTTGGTGTTCCCGACGGCAGTTCGGAGGCATTCACGAGGCGCGTTCAAGCGACCTTCGACTACGGGCCAAAAGCTGACATCGTGGGCTCGCAAGAGCTGCTCTCTATCGGACAACAAAAAGCCCCGGGCAACGCCGGGGCTTTGAGCTGCTGATTTTGATAAGGTCGGAAGATCAGTACTTCGCGATAACCGGGCCGCCAAAGCGATAGCTGACACCAGCACGCACGGTGTGTAACACCGGATCATGTTCGTAGGAGAAGCCGGGGAACGCGACGGTCGAGTTGTTTCGGAACGTACCGAAGTCGGTGTAGCGATACTCGAGACGGGCCGACCAGTTCGGTGTGAAGCCGTATTCCCAGCCTGCGCCGACAGTCCAACCAGTGCGGGTCCTCGACACGGTCTCGAACAGAGTGTTCGCGAGGACGTAGGTGTGGTCCATGTCTGCCCAGGCCACACCGCCCGTCACGTAGAGCAGCGAATTGTTGAAAGCTACACCGAGGCGACCGCGGATTGAGGCCTGCGCGTCGATCCGGAAGTCGGTGCCGTTAGTGTTTGCCAGGCGATAGCCACCCTTGACGTCGGCGCCTTCAATGTCGCCCTCGAGACCGAAGACAAACTGGCCAGCCTGCCAATTGTAGCCGACGTGACCACCACCGACAAAGCCGTCGGCGTTGAAGCCTTGGACGAAGCCAGTCGGTGCGCCCGTCGCGGTGACCAACTCGCGGGTGCTATTGTCACCCCAACCGTAGCCAGCCTGCGCACCGATGTAGAAGCCGGTCCAGTTGTAAACAGCGGCGACAGGCGCAGGCGCCTTCGTGTAAGGCCGAGCAGCCAGATCGGCCGCTGACGCGCCGGCGGTGCCGAGGACGAGAGCGGCGGCTGCGATCGCGAGCTTTTTCATTATCTTCCCCAATTTTCAGACACGGAATGCGAGCAATTGATGATAGAATATAGCTTAGGAGTCGCACTGAGCGTGTCACCTGTACGCCACAGCCGCGATCATTTAGCGGTTCCTGCCGGCGACTTTTGGGTCGCGCAAAACGCAAACGGCCCGCTTCGGCTCGCATCATCGACCATACTTCCCGAAGCGAACCAGGCTCAATTCGCGGCCCCTCTAGGTCTGACTTTTGAAAGGAAATTCAATAGTTTGAGCAGCTGGGGATGAAGTCAGGCAGGTGCTCTATTCTTCACAAGCGAGTCGGAGAGAGCGCTGCTGCGTCGGGGATGAGCGTGGTACGGCCAAGGCAGAGGCGGAAACTGCGGCATGCGGACGCGGGGGTTCGCAGGATTTGTAGAGTCAACCGGCTTTCCCTGTTCGACCGTTTCCCCGAATGTGGCGACTTAGTTACCGCCGATGTCACCTCCCTCATCCTCACTAAGAAGCTAACCACGTTGGAGAGCCGGAGACTGACGTGAAGATCGACCTTCCCGAGATAGACCTTAAGACCGTGCAAACCGTTGGCAGCCTTGAGCTCAAAGACGAACTCGGACGACCAGTCGGCCAATACTTTTTCGGAAAGGGGCAGGGTCGAACCGTCTTCTTATTTGGGAAGTACAAGGGGACCTTTAAGACTCACGCAGAATGCCGAGCCTTCATTGAAGGCGTGCTTGCGGTGATCCCCTCACCACTCTCCTGACTTTGCTTGGGCTCGTTACAGTGACGACGAGTCAATGAACGCGCTTCAAGTCGGCCTCGCCGTCATAAGCTGCCATCGACCGGCCAGCCCGCAGTGTCCGCTGAGGGATTTAGACGAACCAATATTTGTAGCTGAACCTGGAAATCGGTAATGCTGTTCGGGCCACTATCGCATCCAATCCGAACAATTCCTAATTATCCAAGCTCATGAGCGTACTGGCTGATGCCCATGATGCTGCCGTGCAGATGATCGATACGTCCATTGTTCGCGTCCATCAACATGGGGCCTGTATCACAAGGAACCAGCGCCAATCGATGGGAAGGTCACCCAGCGGTGTTCCAAGCAAGATCCAGTCGATAGCAAGGGTCTACCGATACAACTTGCGTTGAGCCCCGGCGGGCGCACGACGTTCGACTTGCCGGAAAACTGCTGTCTCGGCTCAAATCCGGATCAATGCTGCTTGCCGACCGCGGCTATGACGCCGACTGGATTAGGGAGCTTGCCATGAAGAAGGGCGCGTGGGCCAACATCCCGCCGAGCAATCGCAGCGATCCGATCTGCTTTAGCCCGTACCTCTATCGCGCTCGCAACCTCGTCGAACGGTTCTTCAACAGGATCAAGCAGTGCCGTCGGGTGGCGATGCGCTGCGACAGGCTTGCAGGAAACTACCTTGCCTTCGTCCATCTCGCATCTATCCGCCTATGGCTGGCCGCGCGTTATGAGTCCGCGCCCTAGATTGATAGCGCAGAACTGAACATGTGGGGAGCTTTAGATTCATTCCTCGCTCCGATAATTATTCCGCTGCGTATGTGTCTTGCGAATTTCTTGGTAACTCGTCGCTTCATCTATGAGACGCATCATACACGAGCGTGCGAGTTGCTTAGCGATAATTTGGGCGCGGCTGGCGATGCTGTGCTGAGTGGCTTTTAGGACTCCAGCATGTTGTGCGCGCGCAAAGACCTCACAGACCTTTGGGAGGAAGTCCGGCGCGTACCCGAACGCCTTGACGCCCTGCTTGGTACGGAACTCGGTCTGGTTAGCTATCGTAACAAGGTCTTCGCCGATAAAGGGCTTGAGACTCTGCACTGTCAAAAAAGCAGGGAGGTGGGCGCCGCTCCTGTAATACTGACGTCCTGTGGGTGGGCGAATGCGGCCTAGGCCCATCATGAGGCCATTCTGAGTGATCACGCGCTGCCCGTTGTCAAGGACCGCAACCTCAATCTCGATGGTTCCGAATTGAAGGACGCCTTCATGCGTCGCTTGCGGCAAGTGTCTCGCCCAGCGGGCTTTAGCGGCCTTCCGAGCTATTTCCCTACGCTCGTCACGTGATAGGGCGGCTGCTCTTGCCGCGCCGCCGGCGGCTCGGGCGGGAACTCCCCACTGGACTTTCCACCGCGTTCTCCGCCGCTCGTGGTCGAGGTCTAAACTTACTTTTTTACGCGTATTCATACTTCACGAATATGGTTAAATCAGAAAATTGCAAGCGCGGCGTTGTACCAAATGGGCTCGGTGAAGCGTAGCAATTACGCGGCGAGCAACTCCGGATCATTTAGTACGGCCTTGACACGTTCTGGTGACGAGCACTGCCAGGCTGCTGTACAAAATGCTCTCAGCATCATGTCCTTGCACCTAATTTGTGGAACCGGCCGAAACATGGCCGTGAGAGCCTGCGCAACATTTAGTGCCTGGTAGATATTCCGCTCTTGGTAGAGCTTCGGACCAAAGACGCTTCCAAGCAGTCCGCCCCAGAGATTGTGCTTGTGCGAACGCACTAAGACACCCTTCTTGCCTACAGAGATCCAGCAGGCGTGTCCGCTGTCCAATATGATCGTCGCGTCGTGACCAAATTTTTCGTTGATGTAGAGCAGGCGCGGCATCACTCATCACTCTTAGCTTCTTTGCATTTTCGGAAATTGCGCTTAATCGAAGTGACCATCCCTTAAATAACTGTTGGCGCTGATCGAGGCCACTACTTTCTCCGAGCTTTCGAGCCGGCGGATCGCTTGTAGCTCAGTTGCGCGAGGCTTGTCTCATCTCGGATCTCATTCCAAAGTCATAACGGGGATGACGTCGGACGGCTTGAACTTGCTCGAATTCGCCAGCACAATGGTTACCGAATTCATCTCTGAATTTTCCAATCCGAACAATAACATAGGGAAGACGCCCGTGGGACATGGAATGAAGGCCGCGATTGCGCTGACAGTCGCGCTTTGCGGCACGCCGGCTGTTGCAGGCTGGGAGCCGGCAAAGCCCGTCGAGATCGTGGTGGCGGCGGGCGCGGGCGGCGCCTCCGACCAGATGGCGCGGATGATGCAGGCGGCGATCCAGAAGAACAATCTGATGAAGCAGCCGATCGTCGTCTCGCTCAAGGGCGGCGCCTCGGGTGCGGAAGCGCTGATGTACATGAAGTCCAGCGAGGGCGATCCGAACAAGGTGCTGATCGCCTATTCGCTGATCTACATGCTGCCGCTGTCGGCCAAGATTCCGTTCAACTGGCGTGAGCTGACCCCGGTTTCGGTGGTCGCGCTCGACCAGTTCGTGCTCTGGGACAACAGCGCGGGCCCCAAGACGGTGAAGGAATTCGTCGCGGCCGCGAAGGCGGCGAGCGCGCCGTTCAAGATGGGCGGCACCGGTTCCAAGCGCGAGGATCACGTGCTGACCGTCTTCCTCGAGCAGAAGACCGGCGCAAAATTCTCCTATCTGCCTTACAAGTCCGGCGGTGAGGCCGCCACCCAGCTGGTCGGCAACCACACCGAAGCCAACGTCAACAATCCATCGGAAAATCTTGAAGTCTGGCGCGCCGGCCAGGTCCGCCCGCTCTGCGTGTTCGACAAGGAGCGCATCGCCTACACCAGCAAGGTGACGGACACCCAGTCCTGGGCCGACATTCCCACCTGCAAGGAGGAGGGCGTCGACGTGCAGTATCTGATGCTGCGCGCGATGTTCCTGCCCGGCAAGGTGACGACCGAGCAGCAGGCGTTCTATGTCGAGCTGTTCCACAAGGTGACGCAGACCGCGGAGTACAAGGACTACATGGAGAAGCAGGCGCTGAAGCCGATCTTCCTCACCGGCAAGGACATGGTGCAGTTCCTCGAGGAGGATGATGCCATCAACAAGGCGCTGATGACCGAAGCCGGATTCGTCGCGAAGTAAGCACATCCTCCGCGTCATGCCCCGCGAAGGCGGGGCATCCAGTATTGCACAGAACTCGGATGCGGCTTCTGCACGGCGTACTGGATCATCCGCGTTCGCGGATGATGACAGCGCAACTTGATTTGACGCCTCATGTCCCAAACCGACCTCGAAATCGTCGTCGACGATCCGACCGCGCCTGAAGACGACTCGCCTTCCGTCGTCTCGTCCGGCACGGTCGAGATATTCGTCTGCCTCCTGCTGCTCGCGCTGGCCGTCACGCTCGGCTACGACAATTGGCGCACCGGCGCGTCCTGGGATTCGACCGGGCCCGAACCCGGTTATTTTCCGTTCTATCTCTCGGTCATCCTCGGCGGCGGCAGCCTCTACGGCCTGATCGTGGCGCTGCTGGCGCGGCGTGCGGCGTCCGGAACCTTCGTCACGCGCGCACAGGCCCGCCGCGTGCTGGCGGTGTTCGTGCCGACGCTGCTGTTCTGCCTCGTGATGCAGTTCCTCGGCCTCTATGTCGCGAGCTTCCTCCTGATCTCGGGCTTCATGCGCTTCGTCGGCAAGATCGCGCTGTGGAAGTCGCTGCTCACCGCTGTTGTGTTCACGGCGATCATGTTCGTCACATTCGATGTCGCCTTCGACGTCATCATGCCGAAAGGGCCGCTCGAAGCGGCCTTCGGCCGCTAGGCGGTCCCGCGATGGAAGCTTTCGGTCTCCTGCTTCACGGCTTTGCCGTCCTACTGACGTGGAAGACGCTCGTGCTGATGATGGTCGGGCTGGTGCTCGGCATCTTCGTCGGCGTGCTGCCTGGCCTCGGCGGCCCCAACGGCGTCGCGATCCTGCTGCCGCTCACCTTCACGATGGATCCGACCTCGGCGATCGTGATGCTGTCCTGCATCTATTGGGGCGCGCTGTTCGGCGGCGCGATCACCTCGATCCTGTTCAACATCCCCGGCGAAGCCTGGTCGGTCGCGACCACCTTCGACGGCTATCCGATGGCGCAGCAGGGCAGGGCGGCGGAGGCGCTGACCGCCGCGTTCACCTCCTCCTTCATCGGCTCGCTGGTCGCGGTGCTGCTGATCACGTTCCTTGCGCCGATGATCTCGTCCTTTGCGCTGAAGTTCGGCCCGCCCGAGTTTTTCGCTGTCTATCTTTTGACCTTCTGCTCCTTCGTCGGATTGGGGCGCGAGGCCAAGCACAAGACGGTCATCTCGATGTCGCTGGGGCTGCTGCTCGCCGGCATCGGCATGGATACCGTGTCGGGCAATCTGCGCATGACCTTCGGCTCGCCGGAGCTGCTCCGCGGCATCAACTTCCTGGTGGCCGTGATTGGCCTGTTCGGCATCAGCGAGATCCTGCTGACGATGGAGGAGCGGCTGGCGCTGCGGGGACATGCGGCGAGCATTTCGCTCCGTGTCGTGCTCGGCGTCTGGAAGGACCTGCCGAAATACTGGGCGACGCTGCTGCGCTCCTCCTTCATCGGCTGCTGGCTCGGCATCACCCCGGGCGGCGCGATCGCGGCCTCCTTCATGGGCTACAACCTTGCCAAGCGTTTCGCCAAGGATCCCGAAAGTTTCGGCAAGGGCCGCATCGAGGGCGTGTTCGCGCCGGAGACGGCGGCGCATGCGTCAGGCACCTCGGCGCTGCTGCCGATGCTGGCGCTCGGCATTCCCGGCTCGGGCACCGCGGCGATCCTGCTCGGCGGCCTGATGGTGTGGGGGCTCAATCCGGGGCCGCTGCTGTTCGTCGAGCACAAGGACTTCGTCTGGGGCCTGATCGCCTCGATGTATCTCGGCAATGTCGTCGGCCTCGTGCTAGTGCTGACGACGGTGCCGATCTTCGCCTCGATCCTGCGTGTGCCGTTTGCCGCGGTGGCGCCGATGATCGTGGTGTCCTGCGCGATCGGCGCCTACGCGATCCAGAACGCGATGTTCGACATCTGGCTGATGCTCGGCTTCGGCATCGTCGGCTACGTCTTCAAGAAGATCGGCATTCCGCTGGCGCCGTTCACCCTCGCGCTCGTGCTCGGCAATCGCGCCGAGGATGCCTTTCGTCTGTCGATGATCGGCTCCGGCGGCGACCTCAAGGTGTTCTGGTCGAACGGCCTGGTCGGCTCGATCACGACGTTGGCGATCGTCCTGCTGTTCTGGCCAGTGATCGACGGACTCCTTACGCGTTTGGGACGGAAGCAACGGAGCTAGAGCTATGCAAGGGTAAGGCAAATATTTGGCCCGGCATGGAAGCCCGCATGCGCGGGAGGTTGTGAGCTGATGGCGTCTCTCTCTCTCTCTCTCTCTCTCTCTCTCTCTCTCTCTCTCTCTCTCTCTCTCTCTCTCTCTCTCTCTCTCTCTCTCTCTCTCTCTCTCTCTCTCTCTCTCTCTCTCTCTCTCTCTCTCTCTCTCTCTCTCTCTCTCTCTCTCTCTCTCTCTCTCTCTCTCTCTCTCTCTCTCTCTCTCTCTCTCTCTCTCTCTCTCTCTCTCTCTCTCTCTCTCTCTCTCTCTCTCTCTCTCTCTCTCTCTCTCTCTCTCTCTCTCTCTCTCTCTCTCTCTCTCTCTCTCTCTCTCTCTCTCTCTCTCTCTCTCTCTCTCTCTCTCTCTCTCTCTCTCTCTCTCTCTCTCTCTCTCTCTCTCTCTCTCTCTCTCTCTCTCTCTCTCTCTCTCTCTCTCTCTCTCTCTCTCTCTCTCTCTCTCTCTCTCTCTCTCTCTCTCTCTCTCATGGTGGTTGGCTCTGTGGCATTTTCTGACGGGCTACCCGGCAACAAGCTGCCATGACTTTGGGCACCGTCTAGTTGACGCCCGGTTTTGGCTCAAAGCCGAAGTGTAGGTGAAGCGTCAACGGAGAGAACTGCGCATTCTTCATTGAATGACGAATTAAAATACCGGCCGCCAGTGCTGCCGGAGTCAATGGATGTTTCTTGCGAGTACGGCAATCGTTCCGGCGAATGCGAGTTGCGAACCCACGCCAAATAGTCCTGTCAACGCGCGCTTAGAGTGTATCCACCAATGGAAGCGTTGGAGGACGTGAAGCAAGCCACGCGGGTAAAGGGTGTGAGCGAATTGCAACGCGTCTGGCAACATTGCGGTGGAGGCGCCGATCGCAATTGTCCAAATTGATCCTTCCGCTGCAAACATCCAGAGCGCAAGGCCGAGCCCGGCGCAAGCATCAATCCCGATGATTGACAAATCCCTCAGCGTCGCGCGGCTGAAGGACAGGCGGCGATTGTTGGCACCTTTGCCTAGACTTATCGAGTGAAGTGGATAGTCCCAATGCGGAATTGCATCAATTGCAAAATGACTTGCGAACCCTGCGATCGCCGCGGCTGCCGGGTGCAATGGAAACAGGCTGGCGATCGCGCCACCGACGATCGCATGCGTACTCAGGATCATCTGATTCTCTATTTACTGCAGGAATGGTTTTGGATGGGAACAATGGCATTAACTACCCTAGTCATATCGTGGTCCTCCGAGGTTGCTGCGATTTGACCTAGGGAGATCATCTTGCGCTAACCGTTGGAAAAGAGAATGTTAGACGTGATTGTCGGAATTGGCCTTCGGATCAAAACCGGCCTCGGTTGCACGAGCGGCTGTTAGAGTCCCGAAACTGCGGCGACAGGAAGCAGCGGAGCGGGATCTTCGCTCTCTTGTTGCAGCAGATACTATCGACGAGGACAGCAGCGAATAAGCAGGCGACAACCATCAAGCCGGTAAACACGGCGAGAAACCAATTTGTATCATCTTCTTCAACCTCGCGGCGTTCACGCGCCTCGCCACCCCAGGCCGACGTCGGCAAGGGCACGGACAGTACCCTTTCGACTTGACGGTTCAAGCCCTCGCTGCTCTTAGAGGCATGACATGTCGGGTTCAGCGTGATCGCCCGCATGTTGCCGTTTATATTCTAGAAAGTCGGAACTGCGCCGCGGTTAGGCCGACTGCTCACGCCGGCGTGCTGGGCGCCGCAGATGATCGTGGTATCCTGCGCGATCGGCGTCTACGCAATCCCGAAATGCGATATCGCCTCTGGCTGATGCTCGGCTTCGGCGTGGTCCGGCCATTCTTCAAGAAGATCGGCATTTCGCTCGCGCCGTTCACCCTCGCGCTCGTGCTCGGCAATCGCGCCGAGCATGCCTTTCGTCTGTCGATGATCGGCTCCGGCGGCGACCTCAGGGTGTTTTGGTCGAACGGCCTGGTCGGGTCGATCACGACGCTGGCAATCGTCCTGCTGTTCTGGCCGGTGATCGACGGCATGCTTTCCCGCGTCGGATGGACGCAGCGGACCAGGGCGACATTGCAACCCAAATAGCCTTTTAAATCCAAGAGTATAAGGCAAGCGGTGTCGTTGTAGTCCGGGTCACTACACGCCGCGATTGTTTCCGGATGTTGCTGCCGCGGCACAGCCTTTGGGCAGGCGGTGGCGTATGTTTCGATCACGAAATCGTGCGGAGGGGGTTCTCCATGAAGCGGATCGTGATTGGACTGGCAGCGGCGATGTCGCTGTTCGCGACGGGCGCATTGGCTGCTGATATCGCAGCAAGACCCTATGTGAAGGCGCCCATCGTCGATCCGGTGTGGAGCTGGACCGGGTGGTATGTCGGCGCCAATGGCGGCTACAGCTGGGGCCGCTCGCGCACCGACGTCTCCTATTTCAACTCGGCAACCGGCTTGGCGATCGTGCCTCCGGCCGGCTCCATCACCAGTGGGTCGTTCGACATGAACGGTGGCGTTGCCGGCGGCCAGGCCGGTTACAACTGGCAGAACGCCAACTGGGTCTACGGCATCGAGGGCGATCTGCAATGGTCGGGCGAGAAGGGTCGCACCGGCTTCGTCTGCGCCGGCAGTGCCGTGTTTCCGATCGCCGGACCCTGTCTTCCCGGCCTGACGTTCCTTCCCGCCGGCGCTGCAACCAACACGATTCTGACGATCGACCAGCATCTGCAGTGGTTCGGCACCGTTCGTGGCCGCGTCGGCATTCTGGCGACCCCCAAGGTGCTGTTCTACGGCACTGGCGGTCTGGCCTTCGGCGAGATCAAGACGACCGGCACCATGACCGGCTTCACTCCCGCAGGCGTGGCGATCGCCTCGATCGGTTCGAACTCGACCACGCGCGCAGGCTGGACCGTTGGTGTGGGTGTCGAAGGCAAGATCACCCAGAACTGGAGCGCCAAGCTCGAATATCTCTACATGGATCTTGGACGCTTCTCGTCCGGTCCGTTCACGCTCGCACCGCTCTCCACGGTCAGCGCCAACGCCTCCTCGCACTTCACCGATCACATCCTCCGCGCCGGCATCAATTATCAGTTCGGTGGCCCGGTGGTCGCCAGGTACTGAGCACGCGCAGAGATCAACAAAGGCGTCTCATAACAAGCAAAGCCCGGCTCGCGCCGGGCTTTGTCGTTTTCCGGCTTGAGCTGCTGCTAGAGCATCGCGCGCGCACGCGGCCGAATCCTCCGATCGACTTGATCTTCGAACGCAGGACGCGGTCCGAGTAATTCTTCCCGATGGTCGCCGCACTGAATCTGCCGCGCAGGTGAGCAGGCAAGGTCATTTTTGAGCTGGTCATAGCAGCGATCGCCATGCTGCTCGTGGCGCAGGCCTTTTGCGGTTCCGCACTTCCACAAAGGGCAGCCCATTGCTCTTCTCCATGGTGGCGGTTTCGGGCTAAATTTGAAGTCTTTCCACGCCGGCTGCTAGACTGTTGGCTCTGCGCACCAAAATTGATTCATCCCATCACGGTCGGCGCGCCGCCGAGCTCCTGCCGCGGTCCGTTGGGGTTATGGAAGGACGGTGCCTGTTCTCTGCAGGTGCGCTTCTTGCCCGTGAGGTCATCAATGTCATTCGGTGTGTCCGCCGAAGGGCAGTCTCAGGGCCGTCGTGAAATCGTTTTGAACCATCCGCCGCGGTGGTTTTGGAACTCGGTCGCCGCCGCGACTCAGTCCTCGGCCACTTTCAGTAATCCGACACTTTCGGACTCCACCGGCGCGCGTCCTGCGTACTCAAGGAAGATGCGTTCAAGTCTCAGGAGCCCCTTATTCCTTGTTCATCTCGGTCATTTTGCGAACCATCGACCATTACTGGCCTTAGTTTTGTAAACCGCTTGAGTTTTCAGAACCTGAGAGGGGTGAAACTTTGGCCGCGGGAGCTGCCTCGTAGACTCCGGCCAACTTCCCTTAAAAGTTCGTGCACGCCAAGCCCTATGATGAGGAGAGCGACAGCGCTTGCCGAGACACCCTTCACGCGCTTCCGGCGAAGCAGAAGTGCTGAGTGCCTCGCTCGCGCGGGTCCGAGCCGCGCTCGATCAGAGCGTAACCTTGATGCGCAGCGACGAACGCGTTCTCGGGGATCCAGCGTTTAGTGTACTTCACCAATTTATGGTTTCCCGTGGCCATCTCGCCTGGCCCATTGTGACTGAGGAACGATGTCTGAGTCTCCTCCCTGGCCGATCCATTGCTAATGGGTACACGATACCAAACCATTTTGGTGGGTCGCGCAGCGCACAAAGCCTCCACAGTACCAATCGCATCGTCGACATACTGGATCGCGCCATTCGAATGCATTAGATCGATGCTTCCGAGCCAGTCGGCGGCGTGTTCGATATCGCTGAAAAACATCAAGCGGTTCGTTGCCAGCTTACTTGCACGACGTACCATTGCCGGCGTCTCAACAACTGCCCAGCGAATATCCGGGGACATTTGTCGCGCAACCTTGTAGTGGATTCCAGCCCCGCCGCCGAAATCGAGCACCGATCCTACGTTCGCAACGAGCGGCCAGTTCTCTTCTGCCTGGAAGGCGACCGTCTTGCGAAAGATTGTCTCGACAAGCTCTTCGTTTTCGTAGCCCTCGATAACTCCTTGGGGCGGGAAAAGCCTCAGACGCAGCCTGCGCATCAAATTCATCGGCAAGTAGTTCCAGTGTCTTTGCTAATCTTTCCAGATACAATCAGAAACTGTAAGAAATGTACATCCGCCAGATGCACACCAAAAGCACATCAACTTATGCGGCGCTGTGACGCGTATCTTTGATGTACGAACTAAAGTAGGGGGCCGAACTGGGGTGTTGAACCACGCCCGTGCCGAATCCGAAATCGACCACCACCTAATCGGCCTGCTGGCCGAATTCCGGTGGGGCGGGAGCCAAGATCCTGGGCGTGACGCGCAGGCACCGCGATCAATTAGTCTAGTCACTTGACGCAAGCTGATCAATTGACACGCTTTCCAACAGCTCTCGGAAAGGCCAATCTCGACGCCCTCGGAACCTTCTGCTAGTTTAGCGTTATCGACCTCGCAAGGTGCGCTGTGATGCATGAAGCGTCGATTCGATTGAGCTGTTTGCTGCTGGCGTACAGAACGAGGGTTGTGGGGATTGCCGCTGTTGTCGCGGGCAGTTTAATCACTTCATCCTGTGTGAGCTCTAACGATACATCCTCGAACTCAAGAGTTGCGACTGGTGCCCCTTGGGCGCGAGATCTAAACGAGCCGCCGCCGAGTCGACCGCCCGCACGGAAACCCGACTAGATCCTACAAGGCAATCACCCAGATTTCCGCCATCAGTGCAATTGTCTCCTAGTTGATTGCTTCAGGGTGAGACCCCATCACTTGGAACAGTGCCGATTGGCTCCCGTTTACCCTTCGAAATGCGCATGCGAATTCGCGTTCAGAAGAGCAACCTTAGATGACGCGAGCTTTTCTCAGCCTCGCGATCTCGTCAGCGGCCAAGCCGAACTCCATCAGAACCTCTTCCGTCTGCTCGCCGAATTCTGGCGGCGGCGCCACCATCCTGCTCGGCGTGCGCGACATCGTCACGGGCTGGCCGACCAGGCGGATGTGGCGGTCCTCGTCGTTCGGCACGTCCTGCGCGATGCCGAGATGCTTGACCTGCGCGTCCTCGAACATCTGGTCGATCGCATAGATCGGCCCGCAGGGCACGCCTGCCTCGTTGAGCTCGCTGACCCAGGTCTTGGTCGACTTCATCACGGTGCGCTTCTCGATCTCGGCGTTGAGCGCGTCGCGGTTCTTTGAGCGGGCCGGCGCCGTCGCATAGTCGGGATGCACATAGAGCTCCGGTGCGCCGATGGCCTGGGCGCAACGCTCCCAGATCCGCCCGCCTGTCGTAGCGATGTTGATGTAGCCGTCGGAGGTCCTGAACACGCCGGTCGGAATGCTGGTCGGATGGTTGTTGCCGGCCTGCTTGGCGACCTCCTTCTCCATAAGCCAGCGCGCGGCCTGGAAGTCGAGCATGAAGATCTGAGCCTGGAGCAGCGAGGTCTGCACCCACTGGCCCTTGCCCGAGACCTCGCGCTCGAGCAGCGCGGTGAGGATGCCCATGGCGCAGAATAGGCCGGCCGTCAGGTCCGCGACGGGGATACCGACCCGCATCGGGCCTTCGCCCGGCGCGCCGGTAATCGACATCAGCCCGCCCATGCCTTGCGCGATCTGATCGAAGCCAGGCCGCTTGTGATAGGGGCCGTCCTGACCGAAGCCGGAGATGCTGCCATAGACGATACGCGGGTTGATTGCGGCAAGGCTCTCATAGTCGATGCCGAGCTTCTTCTTCACGTCGGGCCGGAAATTCTCGACCACGACGTCGGCCTTGGCGGCGAGGCGCTTGAACAATGCGAGCCCGCGCTCATCCTTCAGGTTCAGCGTCATGGCCCGCTTGTTGCGGTGCAAATTCTGGAAGTCGGAACCCCGGCGAGGCCCGCCCGGCTGCTCGCCGCCGGCATCCTCGGTCAGCGCGTCGATCTTGACGACATTGGCACCCCAGTCCGCCAGCTGCCGCACGCAGGTGGGCCCGGAGCGGACGCGGGTCAGATCGAGCACGGTAAAGCGCGACAGGGCTTCCGAGGCATGCGGAAAGGGCATCTTGAGAGGCTCCGGGACAGATTGCAGGCCTACCATAGAGCCGAAAGGTCATCCGGCAAGCGGAGACTGGAACAGCCAGCCATGCGCCGTGGCCGAACAATCGGCGCCGTGAGTCATCGAGAACCTGGCAGCAGATGAGGTCGCGTGCGCTAATCGTCGGACGAGCGATGCTGCTTAGTGCGACAGACGCCTAAGATCGTCACGCGCCTTCGCGGCGAGCGGGTCGTCACCATGGCGCGCGATAAAAAGCTCGTAGCCTTCCACCGTGTCCTTGCGGCGGGCGGCGTCGTATTCCTCTGCCACCGCGGCGGAAGGATCCCGAGCGCTAGGAACGGTTGGCGAACGCGCCTCGCTGGCACTTTTGGCCGGTTTGGCTTTCGAATCCATAACAGGCACTCCTCCAGAGCAGGCGAGGGCGAACAACGCACCGAGAGCCCAGGCTGACAGCAATATCTTCATGTCTTTCGCCGACTCGAATTGGTGCGGTACCTGGCCACAGGCCGCGCATCCTTGCCGATGGAGCTTTGACAGAGCGACTGTATGAGAGTGCACACTGCTCAAAGGCGCCTTTAATTTCAAGACTCGCGGTGCATGTCATTAATGATTTCTGAATCGTTTACGACGTTGTTCAGGAAGGGGCAATGCCCCGACTGGGCTGCACGAGGTGCCGTTCAAGCAGGGTAGTCGCAGTGAGGTGCTGACGCTGCAGCGGCCACACATGCGACGGCGCCTGCTGGTCAGGTTGCAGCCATAGCTCCGGCTGCACATGCCCGATTAACAATCCCGGCGATCGCAAGCCCATCGCTTGCTCCGTTCGTGCGGGGCTCGACGCCGAAGGCGGACCCGCTGTGATGCCTACGGCGCCCGGCGTGGCAAGGGCTGGCGCAGCTGGTACCCGAACTCTTTCCCAAGTCGAGCTACCGCGCACCGTCGCTCGGTGGGTCGACAGCGATCAATTCCTTGTTGTGATAGTAGCGCGCCACGCACCCGATATTGCTGGTAATATCCGCACTGATCAGGGTTGCTGGCTTCCAGCGATGCCTCGGCACTTTGACCACTTGATCGGGACTCGACGCGAGCAGTCCATCTCGCGCAACGGCCTCTTCCCAAAAGGCGTCGAAGGTTGCCCTTTCAAGGCGTAAGCGCGAACCGGTCGTGCTGAAATAGAGCGAGATGGCAATCATCGCGTTTAGCAGCAGGGGCCAGACCGGCTTGTCGAACGAGATAGAGGCGCCGCCGAGAGCGAGCTTCTCGCGAAGCTGTGGCCAATAGATCCTGGCGAGAAAAGCCGAGGAAAGTGTGAAACCGAAGACGATCAATATTAGGGCCTGGTTCTGCGCGCGATCGACGAGGCGCGCGCCAGTGATCAGCTGGTGCAGAAAATACTCGAAATACCAGCAGCCGAGGCAGACGGCGACAATACCCCAAGCCAGCCATTTTTCTCGACGGCCATCCCGCTTTTTCGGCGCAGGTATGGCAGTCGAAACGGCGACCACAAGTACGAGCCAGCCGATCAGCGATGGAGAAACCAGGAGAGTTCCCAGGTCGATCAGAGAAAATTCGAGGCCGTCTCTGATTGAGAAGCTCAGGTCCCAACCACTGTCGACGGCAGCCATCCGCTGGCCGTTACCGGGGGCCGCAGCGACGATTAGCCACCCGATCACGACAGCCGCTGCAATAATGCAGTGATGACCGCCCTGCATTTTCTGCCCAAAAGCAAACCGGGCGAGCAGGGAGGCCGCTAAAATCGCCACGAGCCAGACGGCGGTGAATTCGTTGCAGGTCGCCGAAAGAAAGGCGGCGACGACTGCCCATGTCGTTGCTTGAATCGAGAACTTCTGCTCGCGATCAATTGCGTAAACGCACTCTCCCAATATCAGAATTGTAACTAATCCCGGAGGCACGTAGCAGGCTAGTCCCGGCAACCAGTAGAGAAGGTCATGCGCGCTTGGCGTTGCTCCGGCAATTGCCGCGGGAAACCCGAGCATCAGCACAATCAATGCCGGGCCGCCGACGTTCGGCCACATCCGCACCATGGCAAAGGCGGATCCGGCGATGAACAGGAGAGCGAAGGCGATCAGCGTCGCGACGTAAGCCGGCAAAATACTGCTGCTCGCGGCTTGCGCTACTGCGGCTGGAATCTGAATGATCAGAAGCGGGACAATGCGCCCCGACAGACCGGTGTAGAAATGGAGGACGGTCGGTACGAAGCCGTAGCGGACATTCTCGTAGGCAAAGCAGAAGTCGTCGTGCTCGGGCGCACCATAAAGCGCCACCAAGATGAGGGCTGTCAGAAAAATGAATGGGCCTGCACACGCAAGCAGCCACGCCGACCGGGCAAACGATCGATCTGTCGAGAGTTCGGCCTTGCCAGCAAAATTGGACGACATGCGCCCCAAAACCTTACGCTAGTGAGGGCCAGCATCACCCCGCGCCGTGCATGACTGCTTTTCCGCGCATAGTCCAGATCGGCACAAACGGTATTGACAACTCTCGGCCGCGTCGCTGTCACCGAGGCCTGCGGTGGAGCTATCTGATCGGTTGCGCTGAACGGTGCAGCGCGGTTCGGTTCCACGCCCGTTTCCAGGTGCGGATGGGAGCCGGCGGAATCAACTTTAATGCTACCGATCGCGATCCGCAGCCCCCCCGGCGCTTATCCCCTTCCGGACCAAGACTGGTTCCTCGCCGGGGAACGGTCGACGATGTATCTGATTGATTTTATTTGTGATTCTGGTTTTTTGAGCGGAATATTCGCATTTCTCGTCACGTCGTATGAATACGGGATCTCAGCCATTTTACGGGACGGGCGGGCACGTCGCCAAATTTAAACCAAACCTACACCTCTCTAGCTAGAATCATGCGCCAGCATCAGAATCCCGCCACGCGTTGATTTGGAGAGACACTTGGCCACCACAGTCTTAGTCAGTGCCACCAACAACGCCGAGATCGACGGCCTGCTGTCCGGCTACAAATGGACCGGCACAATCACCTATAGTTTTCCTGACGCATCCAGCGACTACCCCAATCCCTATTACGGCGGCAGCAGCGAGCCGACCACCTCGGGCTTCGCTTCGGCGCCGAGCGCGATGCAGTCGGCGATCAACTACGCGATCGGGCTGATCCTCAGCTACACCAACGCGACGATCCAGTATAACGGGACCGGCAGCGCCGACATCATGATCGCGCAGTCGCCCTCGGCCAATCCGACCTCCTACGCCTACTACCCCGGCAACTATGCGGCCGGCGGCGACGTCTGGTTCGGTACCAAGTACAATTATTCGCTGGCGCAGCTCGGCAACTACTATTTCACGACCGCGTTGCACGAACTCGGTCACGCCCTCGGACTCAAGCACAGCCAGGAGACCGGCGGCGTCGCCAACGTCGCGGTGCCGAGCGCACATGACGATAGTGAATACACCGTCATGAGCTATCGGAGCTATGTCGGCGCTTCGACGTCGACTGGCTATACCAACGAGGCCTACGGTTATCCGCAGACCTACATGGCCAACGATATCCTCGCGCTGCAAACGATGTACGGCGCGGACTACACGACCCAGAGCGGCAACACGGTCTACACTTGGAGCCCGACCACGGGACAGGAGTTCATCAACGGCGTCGGGCAACCTGCCGACGGCGGCGGCATCGGTGGCTCG
>NZ_AJQF01000077.1:0-49266 GCF_000261705.1 Bradyrhizobium genomosp. III
CCTCGTCGGTGTTCTCCACCGTGCAGCTCGCCAATCTCGGCAACGGCCATTACGCGTCCGGCAACGTCTACAACGCCTATCTCTACAATGGCGATGTACGCTCCTACATCGACAATGTCACGGGAGGCTCGGGCAACGACACCATCATCGGCAACGCCATCGCCAACGTGCTGAAGGGCGGAGGCGGCAACGACACGATCACCGGCGGTGGTGGCAACGACACCATCGACGGCGGTGCCGGCACCGACACAGTGGTCTATTCGGGCAACAAGGCCAACTACGCCGTTACATACAATTCGTCGACGCAAACCTTCTCCCTTGTCGACCTGCGGTCGGGTTCACCCGATGGTACCGACACCGTCACGAACCTTGAGTATTTCCAGTTTGCCGACGGCACGCTCTCGAGCAGCGCCCTCGCCAATCCCCCTGTATCGATCGAGGCGATAGGCACCACGAGCCTGTTTCAGAGTGGCAGCAACTTCTACATGTCGCCGGTCGGCGGCGGGGTAAAGGTAGATCTGAAATATGGTGGCTCGCTGGTCACGGCGGGTGCGTTCGGAGTCTGGACACCGGTGGGCGCCGAACAGACCGCGAGCGGATTTGACGTCGCATGGAAGTCGCCCGGCTCCAGTCAGTTCATCATCTGGCACACCGACGCCAACGGAAATTATCTGACCAACTCCGGCGTGGTGTCGGGCAACAGCACTACGCTAAAGCAGGCAGAGACCAGCTTGCATCAGGATCTGAACGGAGACGGGACGATTGGCGTGCCGGTCACGACCATTGAAACGTCAGGTGCGACCGGCCTCGTCGAGAACGGCGGTGGTAACTACTACATGAACCCGGTTGCGGGTGGGACGGGACCCGCGCTGAAATACGGTGGAGCACCGGTGGTGGCGGGGCAGTTCGGAGTGTGGACGGCGATCGGCGCCGAGCAGACCGCGAATGGATATCAGATTGCCTGGAAAGCGCCAGGCACGAGTCAGTTCATCATCTGGCAAACCGACAGCAGCGGCGATTATCAAACCGACACGGGAGTTGTGTCAGGTACCAGTGGCACGCTGGTGCAGGCGGAGAGCAGCTTTCATCAGGATCTCAACGGGGATGGGACAGTCGGCCCCGTTGCAGCGACTGCGACGGCCATCGAAAGCTTCGGAAGCACGAGTCTGGTGCAGAGCGGCGCGAATTTCTGCATGAATCCCGTAGGCGGTGGTCCTGGACCAGAGTTGACCTACGTCGGTTCGCCGGTCGTGGCCGGGCAGTTCGGCGTTTGGACGCCGGTTGGCGCAGAGCAGACCGCGAGCGGATTTGACGTGGCGTGGAAGGCGCCTGGCTCTAGCCAGTTCATCATCTGGCACACCGATAGCAGCGGCAATTATCGCAGCGACACTGGTGTGCTCTCGGGCGCCAGCGCAACACTGCAGCAAGCGGAGAGCAGCCTTCATCAGGACTTCAACGGGGACGGGACGATCGGCGTTCATGCCTCGGCGCCGTTGGCTGCGGTTCCGGCTGCAGGCAGTTTCGCTTTCGCGACTGATACTGCCAATACTGCAAGCTTCCACTTCGACACTCCGGACGCGATGCCTGGTCCAAATCCAGACGTCGCCAATGCAGTGTCGCCGGCCGAGCAGCTGCACGATGCAATCGCAACCTTGACGTTGGCCCAGTATCTGGCCGCTCTGCATCTCGATCATCCGCTGCTTGTCTGACGGCGGGCGTCGGGCGATCGCTGCGCGAGCCAGTCGCGCAATGCCGATCGTCGATGCCGAAGGCAATGTCGAACGGGCAAACGGATCCGGGGGTCGTTTCGGCGGAGCGATTGCGGCGACGCTATGCTGATTCTTGCATGTTGATTTTGATTTGAGGTGCTGCGCCACCGTAGAACGTCGTTCGGCGCCAGCGATCGATCCGCTCTTGAACCACGATCTCAAAAATCGCGGCGGTGAGCGCTGAAAGCGACAGCACCAGGATGAACATCCCGACGATTGCCGGTCGCGAAGCTGCGTCGTAGGTGAACCATCCCAACGAAATCAGCACTTCGATAATCAGAACGTGTACCAGATATACGCCGTACGAAATATCACCGAGAAAATTCGAGATCGGCTGGTTGGAGTGCGCGAAGGCAGTTGGCATCGAGATGGCGATCGCCACGATCATTGCTACGTTTGGCAAGATGCCGTCGAGTTCAAAGGCTGCAAAATGGCTAACGCAGAGATAGGCTGAGGTCAACAAGAGCAGGGGAGCTGCAGTTGATTTCGGCCACGTTAGCCCATCGCGGAGCCTGAACAGTACTATCCCGAGGATAAAGTAGCCAAGCTGCGAATAGAAAGGAAAATAGGCGCTCCTCCAGTTCCCAGAGATCACAAAGTATGTTTTGAGGGTGAATGATAGGAAGGCGA
Organism: Bradyrhizobium genomosp. III; assembly: GCF_000261705.1. Lineage (NCBI taxonomy): Bacteria > Pseudomonadati > Pseudomonadota > Alphaproteobacteria > Hyphomicrobiales > Nitrobacteraceae > Bradyrhizobium > Bradyrhizobium genomosp. III. The sequence continues at coordinate 2,400 of NZ_AJQF01000077.1, forward strand.
TCGCGATCAGCTGCCGATTGCGGCATTTCAGAAGTAACGGGGTGAGCAGGTAGAAGGCCAATTCTGCGCTGATAGACCAAGATTGGCGAACCGGAAGCAGGAGATTGGTTCGCTCGTTGATCGCGATCAGATCCTGGCCTAGCAAAGTGATGTTGGCGAGCCAGGGGGCATCGGCTGCGCCAAACGCATTGAAAATGGCAGTCTTGTTCGTGGCCAGGCCGCTGAGCCAGAACAGCCAGGTCAAGGTAAGAACGGTCAGGTAGAAAGGGATCAGCCTGAGGTATCGGCTCAACCAGAAGAGCAGCGCCGAAAACCGCCCCTGATATCTTGGATAGGCGGCCGCCATGTAAAAGCCGCTCACGAAAAAGAAGGCCTCGACCGCGGCCAGGCCGCCGACCGTCTGATATACCCGATGGAATTGGCAGTGGTAAGCGACGACGACAGCTGCCAGTAAGAAGCGTAACCATCCCATCCCGCCGCCATGTCATATTCCAGCCAGATCGTCAAATGGGAGGGCTCGATCGCTGCGGATCGAGGCGGGCCGGGGGACTCGGGGAATATCGATCGTCGGGACCTAAAGAACAAATGCCTATTCATCGAAATCTTGCCCTACTAATCTCGCGGCCTCGTTTTGTCGCAGCCGTGGCGGTGCTGGCTTTTGCGGTCGTTCTGGCCTCAAACCTGATCCTGAAGATGGACAGGGGCTTCGACTTCACCGACGAGGCGTTCTATTTGATGCTGGCCCAGAGGCCAGCGGAATATGACCTGGTCTTAGGACTTTTCAGTTACGCCATTCGTCCCTTGTACCTGCTCGCGGGCGAATCCGTGTCGGCGTTCAACCGCCTCGGTGCCGTTATTCTCGCCGGTCTGGGCGTTTCATTGGGCTGGGCTGTCGTGACGAGATTGAAGCTGTCCTGGCGGGATCCAGATGCGATCCTGATCGCCGGTACGGCCTTGCTGGCTCCGTTCCTCTACTACACGTATTGGCTTCCCACGCCGTCTTACAATTGGCTCGTCCTGGTCGCCGGTTGGATGTTGGCATTGGGATTGGTGCTCTTGGAGTCACTCCCTGTCGTTTCCGCATTCACCGCAGCTTTTGCAATCGCCGTCGCGCTTTTTACCAGGCCTCCCAATGTCATGGCGTACGGCGCGATCTATCTTGTGGGCGTGCTATGCGCGTTCCCCGGCAATCGGGCCAGACTGGTGCAGCTCGGTCATACGATCCTGTTCGGCTTGTGCTTTCTTGTCGTGCTGGCAGCTAGCCTTCCTCTCGGAACGATGCTGAACCAGATCAATGGCTATTTCGTCGTTTTTGGCGGATCCCACCCGAACCCCTTTTCGATGCGCGATCAGCAAACCGAATTTCTTCGTGATGGGTGGGTCTGGTGGGCGAGTGGAGGATTGCTGCTGGTATGCATGTTCGCCCGCTGCTCCGGGCGAACCGTCATCGCGCGATGGGGAGAGCTGATCGCTTTGTTCGCGATAGTCCTGCTCGGATTGTCACTCCTGCGGCGAGCGTTTGATCCGGGCAACTGCCATGTTCTTTCTGTGCTTGGCGGAGGCGGATTCGCGATGCTTTCAATCGCGTGTCGACGGGGCATCAGTCTCAAATGGATTGCGCTTCTTGCCCTGATCGGGCTCATTCCTTGGGCCGCGACGTTGGGAAGCGCCGGGAGGGTGTGCTTTCAGGTCGCTCTCTTTCCGGGCTTGTCATTGATGGTGCTGGTGGTCGCCACGGCTCTGGTGCTTCCACGTTCGTTCGGCTTGACGCTGGCTTGTTTCGTCGGCGTTTATCTCGTGTATAGGGCGACTGCCGCGGGTCTGACATCGCCTTATCGATTGGCGACCCCAATCATGCTGCAAACTCTTCCAACAAGAATCGGCCCGGACTCCACATTGAAGCTTGATGAGCGTACTCGACAGTTCATTCATACGCTGCAGAGCGATGTCGCGAGCCACGGTTTTTGCCTTGGCGACCTTGCCATCGACCTCAGCGGCGAAGTCCCGGGCGCGGTCTTTGCGATTGGCGGCCGTATGCCCGTCTTTCCCTGGATCTTTGCCGGCTATCCGTCATCGCATCGTCTTGCAAGTGAATATCTGAGGATGGTTGGCCCCGAACGTCTTCGGCGCGCGTGGCTGATTTTGGGAACAGGCGGCCATGCCCTGAAGAAGGAGGAGTGGGAAGGCCTGGGGCTCGACTTTGCATCCCGAGCGCTCATCGATAATCTTACCCACCCTGTCGATGGCAGCGTCGTGGAACTATACGCACCTCTCGTTGAGAGGCCGCCATGTTGATACCGCATCACAGGCTCAAAACTTGATTCCCGTATCGACCATCGTGGTCAAGAGCGCTTTTGCGTAAGCGGTTGATCCTTCCTCCGTGAGGTGCGAATGGTCAAAATAGAGAGGGACGCCATCGCCCGTTAGCAGAGGGCAGCCCTTCTCCGAGCAGAACGTCTTGAGCGGAGATAACAGGAAGAACCCCCGGCGCGGCTCCGAAAGCAGCGGACAGAATCGAGTCGGTAGTTTTCATGGTCTCGATGTTGGTGTCTGTCACAGGTGCAATCGGTGGCCTTCCAGCTTCGAGGTGGGCGGCGGCAATGTTGGGAGCGCGGGTATTGAAAGCAGGGCTTTCACTGACGATTGCCACCTTAATGCCCGCCTGCTCAAGCTGATCCACCGTTGTCTTTAGCCATACGGCAATTTCACTGTTCATATGCCATGCTGCGGATAGAATGACCAAGCGAGGCTTCAAACGCAGCAGGAAAGGCAGAATTTCTCTGTTCACATCCCTGCAGTTCGGCCGCTGTTCGATATCGAGATCGGCGATCGGCGGGCACCCCGATGATGCCAACATGCCAAATGGAATAGCCGATTTTTGCATCTCTGCTCGCAGCCCGAAATAGAGATGGGCTGCGTGGCTGTCGCCCCATAGTATCGCACCCGTGCTGATCGATGCGGGTATGCACTTGTCAATTGGATAATCGCTGAATGTTTGTTCCGGATCGAGAAAGCACTCCCGAGCCAGAAATCGCGTTCACGGATTGTAAAAATTAAAACTCAAGACGCGGTTGATTGACGGATCAGCTGACGCGGGCGCATTCAGCTTAGTCAGGGTCCATGCAGGCAAGAGCCCGGCCAGCAACATGGCGGCAGCCGCTTTTGGCAGGCAATATTGTCTAGTCAGAGTTCCGTATCTCAGGGGAGTTTCGATCACCCTGAAGCTGATGGCCGCAAGGACGAACGACGCCGAAGCAGCCGCAAATGCGAAGACGGGATGGGGGAGAGTCGGCTGGGCCAGCGCGCCGAGGACGATCACGGGCCAGTGGATGAGGTAGAGTGAATAGGAGAGCTTGCCGACGTAAGCCAGTGGTTGTCAGGCAAGCAACCGGGATATCCGAGTGGTGCTCGACTGACTGGACCACACGATCATCGCTGCGCCGGCGCAGGGCAAAACGGCCGCGATGCCCGGAAAGCGGAGGTCTTTCGTGAACAAAACCATTGAAAACAGCAAGCACGCGGATCCGAGGATTGCCGTGAGTTCGCATACCAAGCGATTGTTTGAACGGGGGAAAGAGTGTGTGGGCGACCAGAGTGCCGAATAATATCTCGAAGGCCCGACTGATCGGAAGATAGAAGGCCGCATCAGGATGCGACCAAACCAAAACTTGCGACGCAAAAAGAGAAACCAGGCACATCAGGACAAGCGTCGCAAACACCAGCCGCGGCAAATATCGTCCCAGGAGAACTGCGGCAAATATCGTCCCAGGAGAACTATTGTCGGGGGGAACAGCAGGTAAAACTGCTCTTCCACGCCCAGAGACCAAAGGTGAAGCAGCGGAATGGTCTCGGCGGCTGGTGCGAAATATTCGCTCGCCCCATAGAAGTACAGGTTGGCCGCAAACAGGATTGACGCGACTGCCGATTTCGAGAAGTCGCCCATCTCGAATGCATAGAGGTAGCGGTCGGCTACGAACCAGCTGATTGCGATCGTCGCAAGAAGTGCGGGTAGAATGCGCCTGGCACGGCGCTCATAAAAACGAGAGAGTGAGAAGCTTCCCCCGGCCACCTCGGAATATACAATCCGACCGATGAGGTATCCGGAAATAACAAAGAACACGTCGACGCCGGTGAAGCCTCCCGACAGCCCGATTTTGAGGTGGAATGCCATGACGGCCAGGACAGATATCGCTCGCAGGCCGTCAATGTCTGCGCGATATTGTGCTTCGTGTTTGCGTAAAGGCAATGTCGTCTCGTGATGCTCAGTTCGCAACAGGGGGAAGGAACCTTACTTGGGGAGAGCTTCTAATTTGTGCGAAGCGAGACCGGGGACATTCGGCCGCATGCGAACGATCGAGAAACTCGGCACGAATGCTTCCGCGTCGTGCGCTGTTGCATCTAGGGTACAGGCCGCCCGTTGATGGTGGTGATGTTCAACACCTTGCAATTTGGGTCTGCTGCTTCGCGCTCGTCGACGTGAACGAGGATGCAGCCTCGTTCGACGAGCGATGCCCGCGTCTCCGGCGGCAATGGAGTCCCGCCCAGCTTGATCGACAACTTGCTGTAATGTAGCGCATTCGAGGATTGCTCATTCGGGTCGAAGTACACGACCATATCGGGCATTTTTCGCCTCAGGAAGAGGATGAGGGAAAGCTTCGGCTCCCATTCCAGCGCAGGACCGGTCGCGATCAGCACCGGATTCCGGTTCTCCTTGCGGGCTTCATAGAGAAGCCTCGTCGCTTCGCTGACGGTATTGTCCGCATCCGTGTTGAACCGAAGCCACCAGTCCCGGGTCGCGAACGTGTTCGGCGAAAAGAGGCCGTGGTTGGCAAAGAGGACTGCGACAAAGCAGCCAATCGCGGTGGCTCCCGAGAGTAACGCGACTCTGCGGTCGCCGTCCTTTGCAAGCCTGCCGAACACAACGGCTGCGACAATGCCTTGCATCAAAGCCAGCGGATAGCCGTACCGCATGCCGATGGCGTCGTTCTGCCCGCCGTATGTCATCGAGAAGCTAATATAGTAGAGCGTCAATCTGAGGACTTCGACCGAAAGCGCCGCGAGCACGAGTGCAGCAAGTTCGCCCCGGCTCATCTTCAGCCAGCCGGAGCGACGCGCGATCGCAGCGGCCGCCAAAACGAGGATCGGGACAAGGACGAGCCACGCGAGTGCATCCCTGTTGTGATGATGCCGGTAGGACCACAATGGACCCCACGGCGCGACAAGTCCGGTGCCTGCCGTCGCGGTGATACGCAACATGATCGCGAACACGATCGCGCCTGTGACGACCAGGACAGCGCCCGCCGAGACCATTCGCTTGGTACCGCTCAGGAAGCCGGAAACCAACAGCAGCCCACCGATCGCGATCAACATAGGTGAATCAGCTTCTTTCGTCGCTCCGAACAGCAGGGCCGTCGGTATCGCGAGCCAAAGGGCGGATGCTCTTCCAGTTTCGATCCATCGCCAGAGCAGCCAGATGAGAAATGTCCCGACCAGGATACATTCGATTTCTACCGGGCCGAGCCGGGGAAAGATATCGGCCCATGATTTGTGACCGAGATAGAGCGCGGCAAACACCAGCGCGCTTGGAATACCGAAAGTACGAAGGACGAGTGAAAAAAGCAGGGTCGTGGTGCCCAAGTAGAGCAGAAAATTTGCGATGTACCACAGGCGAATGTTGCTTCCCAACAGGTAGGTCTTGATCGATTTGAGGGGATAAAAAGCGGGACGAAATCGCGTGGCCGATCCGCTATTCGCCAGTTCCTGGTATTCGTCGGTGTTCTTCAGATCAGTCCAGATCTCGTGCAGCGTGGCGGTCGGCTGGTCGCCCAGCGGATAGAGGATGTCGTGATCGTCGATGAGCGCCGGCGTCGCGCGGTCGATAAAAGTTCCGAATTGCAGAATGAACAGACCGGCAAGGACAGTCGCAAACAGGAGTACTAGCGTCCGACGGGGCTGTTTTTGCATGACTCGGTCTGTGGCTGGCGATCAGGGGCGGCTTGCGAGTCGGACCATAGCGATGTTGGCCGCCATATGTCGACACCGTCGGGGAAGTGGGACCTTCTGATCGCCCCGCGCCCCAATTGACGGCTTAAAATGCCTGCAGTAACCAGTGCTCAATCGCAAGTATTTTCCCGGATCTCGGCAGGGTTTCTATGAAAGTCGTCATTCTCGCGGGAGGTCTCGGCACCCGCATTGCCGAGGAGACCAGCACGCGGCCGAAGCCGATGGTGGAGATCGGCGGCCGGCCCATCCTGTGGCACATCATGAAGATCTACAGCCATTATGGCTTCCATGATTTCGTGATCTGCCTTGGTTACAAGGGCTTCATGATCAAGGAGTATTTCGCGAACTACTTCCTGCATATGTCCGACGTGACCTTCCACATCGCCGAGAACCGGATGGAAGTGCATCGCGAGACGGCCGAGCCGTGGCGGGTCACGCTCGTCGACACCGGCGAGGACACCCAGACCGGCGGCCGGCTGAAGCGGGTGTTGCCTTATGTCGCGGACGAGCCCTTCTTCGCATTGACCTATGGCGACGGTGTTGCCGACATCGACCTGGCCGCCGAGATCGCGTTCCACAAGGCGCACGGGCGGCGCGCCACCGTTTCGGTGGTGCGGCCGGCCAAGCGGTTCGGCGCGATCGCGATCGATGGCGACCGGGTCGTCAACTTCGAGGAAAAGCCCAATGACGACGGCGGCTGGATCAATGGCGGTTTCTTTCTGTTATCGCCGTCGGTCGGCGAGCTGATCGCAGGCGACAACACGATTTGGGAGCGCGAGCCGATGGAGCAGCTCGTGCGCGGCGACGATCTGCGCGCCTATGTGCATCACGGCTTCTGGCACCCGATGGACTCGCTGCGCGATCGTAACTTCCTCGAGGGTGAGTGGGCCGGCAACCGCGCCAAATGGAGGGTCTGGTGACGGATCCGGCATTCTGGCGCGGTAAGAAGGTCTTTCTCACCGGCCACACGGGCTTCAAGGGCGCGTGGGCGGCGCTGCTGCTGCGCCGCCTCGGAGCCGACGTCTACGGCTATGCGCTGCCGCCGACGCACCAATCTGCGCTGTTCGTCGCGGCGCGCATCGCCGACGACATCAAGCACCGCGTTGCCGATATCCGCGATCTCCGCACCTTGCGCTCCGCAATGGCGGAAGCCGAGCCCGACATCGTCATCCACATGGCGGCGCAAGCGCTGGTGCGTCCCTCCTATGAGGAACCGGTCGAGACCTTTGCGACCAATGTGATGGGCACGGTGCACGTGCTGGAGGCGGCGCGGCCGCTGTCCTCGGTGAAGGTGATCCTGAACGTCACCAGCGACAAATGCTACGAGAACGACGGCGCGGGCACCGCCTTCCGCGAAGGCGACCGGCTCCGCGGCGGCGATCCCTACAGCAACAGCAAGGCCTGCGCCGAGCTCGTGACGCATTCCTATCGCCACAGCTTCTTCAAGGCGCCGGGCGCGGCGCGCGTCGCGACCGCGCGTGCCGGCAACGTGTTCGGCGGCGGCGACTGGGCGCGCGACCGTCTGGTGCCCGATGCGATGCAGGCGTTCCTCGCAGGCGAGCCCTTGCGCATCCGCAATCCCAATTCGGTGCGGCCCTGGCAGCATGCGCTCGACCCGGTGCTGGGCTATCTGACGCTGGTCGAGCGGCTGGCGGGCGACGAGCGCTTCGTCGGCGGCTGGAATTTCGGTCCTGATGCCGCGAGCGAAGTGCCGGTGGGACAGGTGGTCGAGCACCTAATCGCGCAATGGGGCGGGGGCGCGCGCTGGACCGCCGATGCCGGCCCGCATCCGCACGAAGCCGCCTATCTCAGGCTCGATTGCGCCAAGGCGCGCGGCGAACTCGGCTGGACCCCGCGGCTCGATCTGGCGCAGGGGCTGCGGCTGACCGTCGGCTGGTACAAGGCGCTGCGCGAGGGCCGCGACCTGCGCGCATTCTCGCTCGATCAGCTCGACCAGGTCGTCGGCGCCGCGCAGGCGGCGTGATCAGCGCAGCTCGATGATTTCGGCGATGCGTTCCTGCGGCGAGACCGCGTGCTTCAGATACGCGCCTGAGCAGACCGCGAGATACGATTTGAGCAGCACGACGAGCGCGAGGATTGCGCGCTCGATTTCGCCCGGAAGGCCCGTCCGTCCGAACGCCGCCGTTTGCAGGAACGGCCGGTTCTCCATGAAGGTCAGCCAGTACAGATAATCGTAGCCGGCGATGCCGAGAAAGGCGTCTTCCCAGTCGATGACGCGCGACACGTTGCCTTCGAGCATGATGTTCTTCGGCCCGAAATCGCCGTGGCAGACGGTCTGCGGCGGCGACGGCAAACGGTCTTCGAGCCGCGCGATCAGGCGACGGAGCTCGGCTGCGCTTGCGTGGCTGAGCAGGCCGCGCTCGGACAGGGTCTTCAACGCGCGGGCGGCGGAGGCGAGATATTGCTCGAACGCGGGCAGGTCGTCCGGCCGCCAGTCACCGAACCGTTGACTGCATTCGCGTATCGTCGCAATGGCATTTGCGGGCTCGATCGGAGCGGATAGCGGGGTGAGAGCGGGCATGAGCAGGCAGAGTCGGCTCGTTCCGTCCGCGAGCGGAGCCTCGAAACGGCCGAGCACGATGGCCGTGCCATAGAGCCGGACGAGAATATCGGCTTCCCTGGTGAGGCTCCCGCGGGCGTCTGGGCCCGGTAGATGCGTCTTGAGAAACCGCTTCTCGCCGGCGATCACGGCATCGAAGCAGATGCCGAGCGTGCCGCCGAGTGCCGGCGTCACGCTGATATCGCGGCCGGATGATTGCAGATGCTGCAGCAGCGCGGGCTGGATGCGCGCGCGGTCGGCGGCGATGTCGGGGCGGTCGTCGGTTTCGAAGAACGCGATCTTACCCAGCACGATAGAGCGGGCCCAGATAGTCGATCTGGTCGTAGCCGAAATGGCGGGCCAGCGCCGCGGTGCCCTGCGCGATCTGCTTGCGCTCGTCGTCCGAGAGCTCCTCGATGACGGCCTTGTTGTAGTCCTTGGTGCTCTTGAGCACGGTTCCCCAGGGGGCGATGGAGTCCTTGATCTCGACGCCGTTCCAACTCGGATAGAGCATGCTGTCGGCAAACGGCACGCCGATGAAGGCGGCGGCGTCCATCATGAACTTGCGCTTGTCGTCGACGAGGTCCTCGTAACGGAAGATCCGCACGTTCTCGGGATACATTTTGGCGAACATCTCGACCGTCGAGTGATAGATGTTCCAGGTGATCAGGTATTTGGTCAGCGGCTGCGGGAACGGACGGCGCTTGGTGTCGCGATAGGCCGAGAACGGGTTGCGCACGATGTGCAGGATGCGGACGTTGGGAAAGTCGCGCACCATGCGATCGGCATCGATCCCGATGGCGGGCGAGTAGCCGACATGCACCATGCCGGGGCGCGGCTTGGTGTAATAATTCTCCCAGGCCGTGAAGGTCGACCGGAAGAAGGCCTCGATGACCTTGCGACGGGGGATCGGCGCCTCGCCGCACAGCCCGACGAATTCGGCGACGCGCTTCTTCTCGTCCAGCACGCAGTCGGCGTCGCGGAACTTGGAGCCGTTGCGCTTGCGCAGGAAGGTTTTCAGCTCCTCGTCGATCATCTGCTCGTAGAGCTCGGTAGCCGTCAGCCCCTCCGGGAATTCGGGATAGCGGTACTGGACGCGCTCGACCGAGGCGAGGAAGTCGTTGAAGTTGCGGTTGCCGAGCTGCGATTCGAAGGGATAGACCAGCAGGTCGGGATGGCCGTCGAAGTGACGATGGGTGACGTTGCCGCCGTGCTCGAAGCCCGCGGAAACCATGGCCAGCCTGAAATCGCTCATGCATCTACCCCTGTGTCGTCGAACGTCAATTCTGCCCCCCGTTTAGCCGCATGGGCCGGATAATCAAGCTCAGATGGTGCCCGAGAGGCCAGGTCCCCAGCTCCATCAGGGGGATCCCGGGGCAATTCCCGAAGCGGGAGATTGACGGGTCCAGGCGGCTGATCTACCGGGGGCCATGCGGGTTTTTGTCACCGGCGCGAGCGGCTTTCTGGGCTCCTACCTCGTTGCGGACCTCCTGGAACGGGGGCACGACGTGGCCGTTCTGTTGCGTCCGGACAGCGCGAACTGGCGTCTCCGCGAGGCCGCAGAGCGCCTGCACGTGATTCCCGGTGTTCTGGAACAGCCGGACGGGTTGCGCGGGCCGTTCAAGGCCTTTGCGCCGGAGGCGATTGTCCACATGGCCTGGCGCGGCGTTGCGGGCAGCGATCGCAACAGCCCGGTCCAGGCGGCCAATGTGGCCGATACGGTCGGACTCGTCGAACTTGCAGCCGAGGCCGGCGCCAAAATCTTCGTCGGAGCCGGGTCGCAGGCCGAATACGGCCCCTATGATCGCGCGATCAGCGAGGATGATACGCCGCGGCCGACGACGCTTTACGGCATGGCCAAGCTCGCTGCCGGATCGATGGCGATGCGCCTATGCGAGGAGAGGGGTCTTCGGTCAGCCTGGCTGCGGATCTTTTCGACCTATGGGCCGAAGGATGCGGACTACTGGCTGATTCCGAGCATGATCCGGAACCTGCGTTCCGGAGAGCACATGGCACTGACGGCTTGCGAGCAACGCTGGGGATTTTTGCACGCGCGCGACGCGGCGAGCGCCTTCCGGCTTGCGACGACGCATGCGAGCGCGCGCGGCATCTTCAATGTCGGCAGCCCGGAAGCGCCGCCGCTGCGCGAGACGGTGACGCGGTTGCGCAATCTTGTCGATCCCGGTGCCGTGCTGGGCTTCGGCGAGTTGGCGTACCGTCCCGATCAGGTTATGATCCTGGCCGCGGACGTTTCGCGCATGCTCGCATTGGGCTGGAAGCCCGAAGTGGCGTTGGACGATGGACTACGCGAAACGGTAAACTGGCATGACACGACCAACTCTTCCCGTAAATCGTCCTGAACCGAAGGAGTTCGCGCGGCGCATTCGCGCACACGCGCTGCGGATGGTGCACGCCGCGAAAGCTTCCCATATCGGCGGCTGCCTCTCGATGGCAGACATCCTGGCGGTGCTTTATACGCAGGTCCTGCGTCTCGATCCCGCCGAGCCGCATTCCGCGAACCGCGACCGCTTCGTGCTGAGCAAGGGCCACGCCACCGCGATCATGTATGCGACGCTCGCCGAATGCGGCTTCTTCCCGCTGTTCGAGCTCGACACCTATTGCCGCGACGGATCGATCTTCACCGGGCATGTCAGCCACGCCGTTCCGGGGGTCGAGGTCTCGACCGGCTCGCTCGGCCATGGGCTGCCGATCGCGATCGGCATGGCGCTCGCTGCACGTTCCGCCGGTGCCGGCAGTCGCGTGTTCTGCCTGCTCAGCGACGGCGAATGCGACGAGGGTTCGAACTGGGAAGGCATCCTGTTCGCGCCCCATCACAAGCTCGACAATCTCTGCGTCATCGTCGACTTCAACAAGATCCAGAGCTTTGGCTCGGTCGCAGAGGTGCTGAACCTCGACCCGTTCGCAGAGAAGTGGAAGGCGTTCGGCTGGCATGTCGAGGAGATCGACGGCCACGATATCGCCGCGCTTGAGCGCGTGCTGGGCGCCGTGCCTGCCCCGTCGGGGCGGCCGACCGTCGTGATCGCCCACACCGTGAAGGGCAAGGGCGTGAGCTTCATGGAGAACAAGCTCGAGTGGCACTACCGCTCGCCCTCGGATGAGCTGCTGGCGCAGGCGCTGGCGGAGGTCGGCGCATGAGGACGACGTTCATCGAGAGCCTGTCGCAAGCTGCGAGCGAGAACCCCGATATCTGGCTGCTCTGCGGCGATCTCGGCTACTCCGTGTTGGAGCCGTTCGCGGCGAAGTTTCCCGATCGCTATCTCAATGTCGGCGTTGCCGAGCAGAACATGGCGGGCATGGCCGCCGGCATCGCGCTGTCGGGCAAGACCGTCTTCATCTACTCGATCGGCAACTTCCCGACGCTGCGCTGCCTCGAGCAGCTCCGCAATGACGTCTGCTACCACGGTGCCGACGTCAAGGTCGTCGCGGTCGGCGCCGGCTATGCCTATGGCAGCCAAGGCTATACCCACCATGCGCTGGAAGACGCCGGGATCATGTCGATGCTTCCGGGCATCGAGGTGTTCGTGCCCTGCGACCCCATGGAGGTGCGGGCTGCGACGCGTCTGATCGCAGGAAGCGGCAAGCCCTCTTATCTGCGGCTCAGCCGTCAGGGGGAGCCGAACCTCGGCGCCGCCGTGACCGATCTGCGCAAGCCCAGGGTTTTGCGTGAGGGACGGGAGGTCGTTATCCTCGCGTCCGGGCCGATCGCCTCCCGTGCGCTGGAGGCCGCCAGCGAACTCGCCGGGCGCGGCAGGGACGTCGGCGTGGTCAGCGTCTCCTGCCTGAAGCCGCTCGACGAGGCCGCGATCCGCGACGCCGTGCGCGAGGCCTCGCTCATCGTGACGCTGGAAGAGCACATCCTGCGCGGCGGCCTGTTCGGCCTGGTCGCGGGCGCGTTTGCCGGAGACGCGGTCCGGCCGCCGATTACGGGCATGGGCATTCCCGAGCAGGGCGGCAAGACGTCCAGCGCAGGGTCGCGCGAGGCGCTGCTGGATGTCGCCGGCCTTTCAATGCCGGCCATCGTCGCGCGGATCGAGCAGTCGCTGGCGAAGCGCTGAGGGGCTGCCTCACGCACCCGACGAAGGTGGCGGCGGGCCGAAATTGACACGCTCGCGCTCGAACACCACGGGCTTCTCGCGCACCTGTCCGTAGATCGCGAGCACATATTCGCCGATCATGCCCATGAAGAACAGCTGCACGCCGCCGAAAAAGAACATGGCAACGATCAGCGTGAGGATGCCCGGTTCGGCGAGCTTCTGGTAGAGCACGAGGCCGACGATGAAGTTGACGATGGCGTAGGTAATGCTCACGGCCGAGATGACAAAGCCCGCGAGCAGGCCGAAGCGGACCGGCGCCGTGGTGAAGGACACCAGCCCGTTGAGCCCTTGATCGATCAGCGCGCTGGCGCGGTTCTTCGAAAACCCTTTTTTGCGTTCGCGCCAGGTGTAGGGTACGCCGACCATGCGGCCGCCGCACTCGAACGTCATCATGCGCATGAACGGATAGGCGTCGCGAACGTGCCGCATGGCCTCGACGACGCGCCTGTCGACGAGCTGGAAGTCACCGACGCCCGGCGGCACCTTCAACTCGGAGAATCGGGTCAGCACGCGGTAATAGGCGTCCCGCATTCCGCGCATCAGCCGGCCTTCTTCCCGGACCGCGCGGATGCCGTAGACGATCTCGTTGCCGGCTTCCCACAGCTTGACGAATTGGGGCAGCAGTTCCGGCGGGTCCTGAAGGTCGGCCGGCATGAACAGCAGGACGGCGTCGCCCGTGCTCGCCATCACCCCGTTATAGGTATTGCGCAGCGGTCCGAAATTGCGCGCGTTGACGATCACCTTGACCGCCGGATCATGAGCCGCGATTTCGCGCAGGATCTCGACCGTGCGGTCGTCGGAGGCGTTGTCACAGAAGATGTGCTCGCGCTGGTAGCCCTTGAGATCGTTGTCGAAGATCTGCCGGATCGCCTCGTAGCAATCCCCCACGTTCAGCTCTTCGTTGTAACAGGGCGTGATAACGCTGATTGTCTTCACAATCGTCTTCCTCGACGAGCAACGGGCTATGGGCCGGATGGCGAACGTTGCTACCGCAATGCCAGTTGTGAATCAAACCGGCCGGGCCTCGGTTGCAAATCGGCCCGGAAGCCGCCACTTGGGGTGATAATCCGAAATTTCAGGATCCGGTCGACATCGCCGAGGCGGCCTGATAGCTGACGATCTACACCAGGGTCCACGCTGCTAGAGATGTCAGCCTCAGTTCGCCAATTCGTAATTTCCAGCTTGCGGCGGATATTGGGCCGACAGGACCTGCGGTCTTACGTCCGGCTTCGCAGGCTTGCCCTCGAAAAGAGGTTCTTCAAGGATCCGATCTCGGTTCCCGAATTGCGGTCGGCCTTCGAGAGGCTGGGTATCAAGGCTGGCGCCACCGTGTGGGTGCAATCTTCCTGGAACGAATTCTACAATTTTCCCGGCAAACCGTCGTCGGTGATCGATTTGCTGCTCGAACTGATCGGCCCTGATGGAACGCTGGTGATGTCCGCGATTCCTCTCGTTGTCGATGATCGCAGGATTCTGGAAATCCACAGGGAACCCGTGTCCACGGGACTCATCGCGGAGACATTCAGGCGCTACCGCGGCGTCAAGCGCAGCATTCACAACTCGTCCTCCGTCATTGCGTTGGGGCCGCAGGCGGAGTTTCTGGTCAGGGACCACCAGACCACGGAAACGCCGTGGGATCCCGAATCCCCCTATCAGAGACTGATGGAGCTCGATGCCATCTGTGTGGGGCTGGGGGTCGGAAGATTTCTGACGACCTTGACGCCGCTGCACGCCGTCGAGAGCATCCTTCGTCACGAGAGCCCGGATTTCGCAGCGGTTTTTCACGGCACGACCACGTATCGCTGGCGCACCCGCGACGGCCAGGAAGGGACGCACACCTATCTCAACCGAAACGGCGCATTCGACGCGGCTTGGCTCGGCGGCCATTATCCTCGCGATCAGTACATTGAATTTCGCCTGTCGAACTTGTGGATGTGGTCGATTCCGGCCCGCAACGCGATCATGACCGGTGTTTCCCTCGGACGGCGTGGTATCAGCATGTACCGCTTGCCTTTGCACAGGCGCTTTCTTGCGTGATGCTATTGCGTTGAAATTAAAGGAGAAAACTCCGGTTGAAGCGGAGCGGACCGAAGTATATGAAGGCGTTTCTCAACCTCGAAGGGCTTGATCAGTGGATAAGCAGGCAGACGTCATTGGCCGATTGCAGGCAATTTTCCGGGAGGAACTCGATCTCCCGAATTTGCAGATTTCGCCGCAGTCCACCCCTGACGACGTGGACGGATGGGATAGCCTTGCGACAATTCGCATTGTCGCCGCGGTTGAAAGAGAGTTCGATCAAGAGTTCGAGGCTGCGCAGATCGAGAACATTCGCTCGGTGGGCGATTTGATCTCGATGATCGCCGCGTGACGTTAGCCAGTTCTTCTCAGTACGAGCGAGCCTGCCGTGATCAAGCCGATGATGAGGTGGTTGCCACAGCCCACGGCAGGTGACATCGAGCGAACCCGCGGCCTTAGCGGCAGCAGTGTCGCCGAGCTGATTCGCCTGGCGCAGTACGAATGGGATGCAGGCGGCTTGCGGCGGCTCGCAATGGGCCTCTCCGGCGTTCAGGATTCGACGGGACAGAACGGCCTGCAAGCCGTCCGCGTTCTGTTGCTCTCGAATTCGACCGCGCGGCATATAAGAGAGACGCTGATCGGCACCGGGCTCCGGCATGGTCTGCGTGTCGATGTCATGATCTCGGAATACGAAGATCCTGAGGTCTTGCTGGAGCGCGATCGTGACGGCATCGTCGCGTTCGGTCCCGATATCGTCGTTCTTGCGATGGACGTGCATGCGTTCGGCCTGCGGCCGGCGCCCGGGAATCCCGAGGCCGCCGCGGCAATCGCGGACCGGGCGCTCGATCGCCTGCGTGCCATCCGCAAGCGCATCGGTTCGTCGCTCAAGAGGCCCGTTATCTTTCAGACTTTGACGCCGGATCCCGCGCACGTCAGGCTGCATGTCGACCGGCTGATACCGGGCTCGCACGTTGACCTCGTCGGCCGGGTGAATGCTGGATTGTCCGAGTTCGTGAGGTCCAGCGGCGACCTTTTGCTCGACGTTGCAATGCTGTCCGAAAGGACCGGGCAGGACAATTGGCACTCCGCACGGCACTGGGCACTGGCCAAGTATCCGTTCGCGCCAGAGAATGCGCCGCTCTATGCCGAGCACCTGGTCAGGTTGGTCGCGCTGAAATTCGGCAAGTCGCGCCGGGTTCTCGTGCTCGATCTCGACAACACCATGTGGGGCGGGATCGTCGGCGACGACGGCAAGGAGAATCTGCTGCTCGGCCCTGGAAGTCCGGTTGGGGAGGCTCACTGCGCGCTCCAGGCCATGGCGAAGGAATTGCGTGACCGCGGCATCGTGCTCTGCGTGTCCTCCAAGAACGAGGAGAGCGTTGCCCTGGATGCTTTCCGCACGCATCCGGAGATGGTGCTGGTCGAGGAAGACATCGCCGTTTTCCAGATCAACTGGGCCGACAAGGCGGCCAATCTACAGGCGTTGTCCGAGATTCTGAGCCTTGGTCTCGATAGCTTTGTCTTCCTGGACGACAATCCCGCGGAACGTGCCCAAATCCGCTTTGCCCTGCCTCAGGTCGCCGTGCCCGAAGTGCCCAAGGATGTGACGGAGTGGCTCCCGGTGTTCCAGTCCGCTTGCTACTTCGAGGCCACGGGATTTACGGCCGAGGATCGTGACCGGGCGGCATATTACCGGGCCGATGCCCGTCGCACGGCCCAGCTGAAGTCGTTCGCGCGTCAGGAGGACTATCTCCAGTCGCTCGATATGGAATTGCAGGTCAACCCGTTTGATGCGATCGGGCGCAAGCGGATCGCGCAATTGATCTCCAAATCCAACCAGTTCAACCTGACGACCCGGCGCTATTCGGAGGCTGATGTCGCGTCCGCCGAGACCGATCCGCGCCGCATCACCATGCAGATGCGGCTCAGCGACACGTTTGGTGACAACGGCATGATTGGCGTCGTCATCGCGGACGTCGGCACCGATGCGATCGAGATCGATACCTGGTTGATGTCGTGCCGCGTCCTTGGACGTGGCGTCCCCGAGGCGACATTGGATTTGCTGGTTGCGCGTGCACGGGAGCTGGGCAAGGGGGTCGTGCGCGGCATCTACATCCCGAGCAAGAAGAACATGATGGTCGCCGATCACTACCGCAATCTGGGATTCGAGCTGACCGGCGAGCGTCCCGGTGGCGAGACCACCTGGGAGCTCTCGGTGAGAACTTATCAGGACAAGAAGCCGCCCATCCGCATTCGCGATGCCGTTGGCGCGCATTGAGGGAGAATATCTTGAGCACGGCATCAAGCCTGATCGATGAACAGCGTTTTCCGCAGCTCGCCGCACTGATGCGGATTCAGTATGAGCGGACGCCGGCGCATCGTGCCTATCTCGAGACGCGGTTCTCGCATGCGTCGGCCGAGGACTTCACCACGCTCGAGGAGCTGGCCAGCCAGATTCGACAGATCGCCCGTTCGCGCCTTGGCGAGATTTGCGACGGATACGATTTCATCTGCAAGATCGTTCGGGAAGAGGAGATCTTCTTCCGGCGGAAGGGGCGATACAGGCTCCAGACGTTCGAGGAAGCCAATCGCCTCGTCTATAGCGATACCGAATACATGGGCCACTACATGGATGGCCTGCTGTTGACCCAGATCTACTGGTCGAACCACACGGCTTGCTATCAGTTCTATCGCAACGTGTTTCTGAAGCAGGCACCTGCCAATTACGACTATCTTGAGATCGGTCCGGGGCACGGGCTGCTGCTCTATCAGGCGCTCAAGGACGAGCGGTCCGGCAGTGTGAAGGGCTGGGACGTCAGCAAGGCGAGCATCGGCCAGACCTGGGATGCGCTGACGGTCATGGGCATGTCGGGCAAGAAGCCCGAGCTCGTTCTACAGGATCTGTACGCGGTGCCGGACGATAGCGCGAAGTTCGATTGCCTCACCTTCTCGGAGGTTCTCGAACATCTGGAAGATCCCAAGGGTGCCCTGATCAAGTTGCGGTCGCTGCTCAAGCCGAGCGGCCGACTGTTCGTGAATGTTCCGATCAACAGCCCAGCGCCCGACCACCTGTATCTGTTGCGCTCGCCGGAAGACGCGGTCGAGGCGGTTCGTGCGGCCGGTTTCGAGATTGAACGCGCGGAGTTCTTCCCGATGACGAACCACACGATGGAGCAGGCGCGGAAGCACAAGCTGACGATCTCCGCCTGCATCATTGCAAGACCGGACTGATGTCGTCTCCCGCGCGCCCAGAATTGATCTTCGACCATGTCGGCCTGGTCGTGCGGGACGTGAAGTCCGGCTTTGCCAATGTCTGCTCTCTGCTGCCGATAGTCGCGGCCACCAAGGTCTATGACGATCACGTGCTTGGCGTTTCGGTCCAGTTTCTGCGCGACGCCGGTGGCGTGATGTTTGAGCTCATTGCGCCGTTCGGGGACAATTCTCCGGTGGCGAAGATCGCGGCGTCCGGCAGGGGCGTGATCAATCAGGTCGCCTATCGGGTCGGGAATCTGGCGGTCGCCGCCGACTATTTCCGGGCGCGCGGTGCGACGCCAACGGGTGCGGCAAAACCCGCGATAGCCTTCGACGGCGCCCCGGTGCAGTTTTTTCTGACCAAGGAGTTCGTTGTCGTCGAGCTGATCGAGAGCGAAGGTGCTTCCCGCGAATTTGTTCCGGTTTAGAGGTCCGTCCGGCCGCGCGACGACGTCCTGATCGTGGGCTTGGGTCAGCTGGCGCGGCGAAGACCGTCGCGCGCTGCTTCGAATGCACTCTGCACGCAGGATAAGACCGCGGGGCCGATCTGGCCGGCATCGAAATGGCCGGAAAATCCGAAGAGGGATTGAAAGCCCTCGACCTCATAGCCGCCTTCGGGGACCTGTGCGGCCGTGGGGAGATAGCCGCAAAGCGATCCGAGATAACCTGCGTAAAGGCGGATGCATCCCGGTGGCTTGGGCATGGCTTTCCCGATCTCGGTCTCCCACTCGACCGACGGTTCGGCCGACAGGCCGACGATCTCAAGCGCGTCATCGAATCCCAGAACCTGCGCGCAGAGGGGCTTGGGCGGCGCCTTACCGTGAAAGAAGTTGTCCAGCGGGATGCTGGCTGAACCGACCCGCAGCTGCTGCGGGTTGAACTTTCTTGCCGCGGGCCGCTGCGCGATCTCGTCCAGCTCGCTCGCGAGGCTGTCGCTCCAGCGACGCCAGTCATCCACGGACAGGGACGGGAACAGATTTCCGAAGAACACAATTCGCACCAATCGCTGGAAGTGCTCGCGAAGGGGAATTGCGCGCGGTGCGGGCACGATATGCGGTCTGATGTTGCCGCAGAATCCCGTCAGGAACAGACACGGGATGGAGCCGAGCCGCTGGCGAAGCCGTTCGCGAACCTTGCCGGGAAAGTCGGCGCTGATCGCATCGGTCGGGATGACTGCCGTCGGGTGACAGGTGTAATGCCAGAGCAGTGCAATGGGCCGATCGTCGCGGACGTCCCGCATGAGCAGAACGGTCGCGAGCTCGTTCTTCGGCCCCTTCGGGTTCGGCGAGAAGGCGATGCTAGTCAGATTGAAGCCGTGCATTCTGCCGATCGTCGGGAACGGCCAGTAGCGCCGGCGGTTGATCGCGTGCCGGAGCTGGCCCTCGAAGATTTCGAACGAGACTTCCGCAGGCTCCTGTCTCTGGACTTGTCCGACAAGTTCGTCGACGGCATCGCCAAGCTCTGCAACATACCGCTCGTCCGGAACGCCGAGCGCTGCGCAGGCCTTGTCGGTCGCGGGAGCGCCATGTGTGTGGGTCGCTTGCAGAACGATCTCGTCGCGGCCGAAGCCGCGCTTCTCGAGCTTGCTGACCACGAGATTCTGAAGCTCCGAGCCGACCTGTAGCAGGTCGAAGGAAAGAAGAAGGGCTCGACGGCCAGGACCCTCGAACAAGATTGCTCCGACCTCGATGGGATCGAGAATGTCGGCGCAGAGGGCGGTTCGGGATGGATAGCCCGCAAGCCGGACCGGGCGGTCGCGCGGCGTGATGTCCCGGTGGCCCACTCGCGCAAGGATCTTCGACAACGTTCGGCCCTCTGTCATCCCGATGGAGCGCGTGTCACTACCCAATTCCGCAACGTTCGTCCAAGCCGGAATCTGATTGCTTGTGCGCGGACGAGCGGAATACTAAGGCTAACCCGGCGATGGAACAGCGGCATATTCGGAGCGGGACAGTGATTGGCCAGACGTGCCATTTCCAGCAGATCGAACTGCCTCGCTCGTGCACGTCGTGACGCAATCCGGCCCAAGCCGCGTTCGCCGCATCCTGGGTGGGTGGTCGGCGAATTCGATGATCGTTCTGCTCGCGCTCACGCAGCAGATCGTTCTCATTCCGTTCTTTTTGAGGTATCTGGGGCATGAAACGCTCTCGGCGTGGCTCACGATCTTCGCCGCGGGGAGCCTGGTGCAGGCTGCCGACCCCGGCCTCCATGCGTGGAGCCTGAATCGTTTTCTCTCCTTCAAGTCGCAAGCAGACGCCGATCGTCGCACGCGCCGCTACTTCGCCGGTGTCCTGCTGCTGTTCATTGGCGTCGTCGCGGGCCTGATCGCCATTATCGGCATCCTGCTGGTGCTGGTGAATCCCGCCGGCGTCCTCGGGTTTCGCAACGAGCCTGGCTTCGACCTGACATTCGCCATCGTGACGCTTGGTCTTGCGACCACGCTGCCGGTGAACCTTGCCAGCTCTCTCTTCCGGGCCCGCGGTCTGTACGGCCGCGTCGTCGCTGTGCAGGCGTGGGGGACGGGTCTTGGCCAGCTCGCGCAGGTGATCGCGGTCTTCCTGACAGGCAATCTGCTGGTCATGGCACTCGCGTTCGTTGCGGGGCAGGTCGGCGTCTCCGCGTTCATCCTCTTCTCCGACCTGAGACGGCAATTCCCGTTTCTCAGCGGGCTGCCGCGGCGTGTCTCCTGGAGGTGGGCGAGGGCACAATTCGCCGGTGCATTTCCGTTCGGCGTCATGAATTTTGCCGAGGTCGGAATGTCGTACCTTTCGGTGCTTCTCGTCGGAGCCCTCGTGTCCGACCGGGCGGCGATCGCCCAATGGGTGCTCACCAGGACCGTCGCGAATTTCCTGCGCGGCCTCTGCTACCAATTCTCGCTGCCGATTGCGGCGGAGCTCGGCCACGACCACGCCGTGGGGGCGCGGGACAGCCTGCGGGCCCTGTATGCGCGAGGGCTATTCATCGTGACCTTCACGGTCAGCCTGATCACGGGTGGCCTGTTGTCGTTCTGGCGCGAGTTCTTCGAGCTCTGGACTGCGGGCGCTATTCCATATGATGCGACACTGGCCATCGTGCTGATCGGCGGCACCTGCCTCGTCACGCCGGCAACATTCGCCATGAGCTACGCAAGCTACAGCAACAGGGGCACGCTGCTGCTGTGGACCAAGTCACTTCAGATTGCGATCTTCTTCGGCCTTGCGGCGTTCCTGATTCCGGCGCTTGGCCCGCTGGGGGCCGCGATCAGCCTAACGTCCGGCGATACGGTGGGTCAGCTGGGGGTCCTGTTCTCGCTTCTGCTCGTCCAGACACTGCAGCACCCGCTTCGACATGCGGTGCTTCTGTTCGGAATGATGCTGGCGGTCGTCGCTGCGGGATTGGGGATGGGGATGCTTGCGCGCTATGTGGTGCCCGCAACCGGATTTATCGGTCTGGTCCTGCAATGCACCGTGTGGCTCGCCGGCATGGCGCTGATCTGCTCTCCCTTGGCAAGAAACGGCATCCGGAACAAGCTCATCGCGAGCATTCCGCATTGACTGTTATCAGCGGGGCATCAGCGCAAGGCGATGCTTGAGGCGGTCCATCTGCTGCCCGAAATGCTGTTGACCGAGCTCGGTCTCGCTGGCGAGCTGCTGCAGCCGCCGCTCACCCGCCTTGCGCAGCCGCAAGGACGTTCCTTCGGTCCGCAAGCTGATGATCGCGTTCGCCAGCGAATCCGGATCGTCATAGTCGAACAGGATCGCGGCATCGCCTGCCTGTGCCTTGAACGCCTCGGGATAGATCACGGGCGTTCCTACGGCCCACGCCTC
Source organism: Bradyrhizobium genomosp. III (assembly GCF_000261705.1). Taxonomy (NCBI): domain Bacteria; kingdom Pseudomonadati; phylum Pseudomonadota; class Alphaproteobacteria; order Hyphomicrobiales; family Nitrobacteraceae; genus Bradyrhizobium; species Bradyrhizobium genomosp. III. Next base: position 24,152 of record NZ_AJQF01000077.1, read on the forward strand.
GAGCGGGGGCAAGTTGGTCGGACCGAAATAGCTGGGCATGACGAGGGCCGCCGCGCCCCGATAAAGGGCGGCAAGCTCGGAGGACTCCACGAAGCCCAGTATCGTGACCTGGCCGGCAAGCCCGTAGGCGGCGATCGCCGCGTCGATCTTTTCGCGGCCGCCACGATCCGATCCGCACAGCACCAGCCGCTCAGTCCGGCCCTGCTCGCGAAGCCTCGCAAGAGCCGACAGCAGCGTGAGATGGTTCTTGTGTGGCCAGAACTGAGCCGGGTAGAACAGATAGTCGCGTTCGAGCCGATACTTTTTCAGCACGGCGTCGTCGGCGCCGCTGTCGGTGCTACCGGCCGATGAGACATAGATCGAAGGGGAGAACGGGATCGAGACCATGCGCGATCTCTCGACGGCATAGCGCCGCGAGAGATCCTCGACCAGTTCCGGTGCATTGACCAGCACAAGCACCGCCTTCATGCTGCCGAGGCCGAACAGGATTTCGCGTCGCTCGAACTCTCCGAAAGCGCGCACTTCCGGGAATTCTGGAGCGTCACGATGGCAGCCATCAAAGATCGTGATGATGAAGGGAAGCTGATAAAGCAGCAGATGCCGCTTCGAGGTCGACGTGAAATGCACGACGTCGATGCCGTCACGGATCAGAGCGCGCTCGAAGGGTGACTTCAGCTCCAGCCCAAGCTGCACGAGGTCAAACGGCTTGCAATATTTAAGGAAGAGGAAGGCGTAATCGAGCATGCCGAATTTCAGCAGGCGTGCCTTGATACCGAACTCCTTCAGGATTTCCTGGGTTTTCGGATAGGGCGAGTAGACGACAATCTCATTGTTGGACTTGGCGGCCCAGTCGCGAAGCCAGAGGACGTCGTTCAGCGGCTGCTGAAACCCGCCGCCGACCTCGAGGGCCTGCTCCAGCATCACCGCCAGTCGCAACGGTCTCACGGCGACAGTCTCTTTCTGGCGATCGAATAGGCGGCCCAGGTCTTGGAGTTCGGCGTGTCTTCGGTGAGCCAGGCGTAGTTGCCATCCGGCTCAAATCCGCTGGCCCTGAGGGACGCTTCGATCTCGAACGGAAACCAGTAGCGCATGCGGTGCGTCTCGTCGACGCGACGGATGATCGAGCGGTCGGTGTCCTCGCAGAACAAGGTGTAGTTCACGAAGACCGTGGCGTCGGCCTCATCATGGTCCGATTGCGCAATGCGGGTCAGCCGCAGTGGCTTGCGCTCGATCACCTTGACCCGGGTCTCGACGCCTTGCGCCAGCACGGCGCCGCCATACCAGTAGTCGAAGAGATAGACCCCACCCGGCTTGAGCGCCGCGTGGGCCGTTCTGAACAGCGCCTCGAGTCTTGCGAGATCGCGCTGGTAGCTCGCCACGTGAAACAGCGACACGACCGCATCGCAGTCGCGCTCCGGGCCGATCTCGCAGGCATCGCCCTGGCGGAAGGGAACGGGCAACCCGGCATCGGCCGCACGGGTCCTTGCCCTGGCGACCATTTCCTCGCTGAGATCGACACCGGCAACGTTCCAGCCGCGCCGGGCAAATTCGATCGCATGCAGGCCCGTGCCGCAGCCAAGATCGAGAAGCTTGCCTGATGTCACAGCGTGGCCGCGCAGGCGCCGTTCGACGAAATCCGCTTCGGACGCGTAATCCTTGTCCTGGTACACAAGATCGTACCAGGGGGCATAGTCCGCAAACACGGTCACGCCAAAATCTCCTTCAGCGCGTTCGCTGACCGGGCGATCTCGTCCTCGGTCAACGCCAGCCCGCTCGGCAGATAGAAGCCGCGGCGGGCGATGCGTTCGGCGACCGGGTGCGACTCGTCGAGCATGAAGCCCATCCGGCGCAGCACCGGCTGCTCGTGCATGCACCAGAAGAACGGCCGCGTGCCGATGCCCTTCTCGCCCAGACGCCGCATCGCCTCCGTGCCGTCGAACGGAACGTCGTCGTCAAGGACGATGGCGTAGACCCAGTAGATGTTGTCAGCATAATTGGTGCGGGCCACGGGACGGCGGATACCAGCCACGCCCTCGAGATGCTCGTCATACAGCCTGCCGAGCCTGCGCTTGAGTTCGACCGTGCGGGGCAGCTGTTCGATCTGTGCGACGCCGAGCGCGGCCTGCAGGTTGGTCATGCGCGCGTTCCAGCCGAGCTCTTCGTGGATGAAGCGCTGCTGCGGCTGGAAGCAGAGGTTGCGCACGCTTTGCAGCCTGTCAGCCAGCGCGTCGTCGTCGGTGAGGATCATGCCGCCTTCACCGGTCGTGACGTGCTTGTTCGGATAAAAGCTGAAGGTCGAGACAGCGCCGAAGCTGCCGCAGGGCGCACCGCGATAGGTCTGGCCGTGCATCTCGGCGGCGTCCTCGATGACCTCCAAGTTGTGCTTGCGGGCGAGCGCTAGGATCGGTTCGAGATCGACCGGCAGGCCGTAGATGTGGACCAGCATGATCGCGCGGGTGCGCGGCGTGAGCGCAGCTTCCACGCCTTCGACGGTCATGTTCCATGTCGCAGAATCGCAGTCCACCCCGACAGGGACGAGGCCGGCGCGGACCACGGCGGCGGCGCAACTGATGATCGTGAAGGTCGGGATGATGACTTCATCGCCGGGTTCGAGCCCGAGGGCATGGACTGCGATGTCGAGCGCGACAGAGCCGTTGGTCACGGCAACGCCATGGCGCCGACCTGCGACGCGAGCCATCTCCTGCTCGAAACGCTTGATGAACGGGCCTTCCGACGAGATCCAGCCGGTACGAACGCATTCAGCCAGATATTCGGCTTCGTTGCCGTCCAGCAGCGGGGTATTGACGGGGATGAAGCCGGTCACAGGCCCGGGCCCTTGATCCGAATTTGCGACGCGTCGACTTCGTCGAACCTGGTCTTGTCGTTCTCACCGGAATAGGGGCCCTGCTTGACCTCGAACATCTCGACGGGCTCGAGCACATGAAAACCATGTGCGCCGCTGCACAAGAGAATGATGTCGCCAGCACACAGAACGCGGCTCTCGAGATAGTCTTCGCTCACGGTGTAGAAGTCGACCTGGAGCTTGCCCCTCTGGATCAGCAGGACTTCCTGCGTGTAATGCACCTCGCGCGTCACCTTGTTGTGGCGATGCGGCGCGATGCTCTTACCCTCTGGATGGCTCATGAACGCGAGCTGCTGCGACAGTTCGGGCGTCGAGAAGAAATGGATGCCCGCCTCGCGAAACGAAGCGCGCACGATGATTGCATAGAGCTGGTCGCCGAATCGGACGTGTTCGACGTGTTCCATCTGCCGTTTTTCCAGAATACGATTATATTACAACGCGTTAGCGTTTGTGCCGGCGACTTTGGCCATTTTCCCCGAAATCGTCAAGAGTAATGCCCGCTTTTCGGATTTTACCGCGTTTACTGAATGAAGCGGAGAATTTCCTCGACGCGCCCGCGGAACGTGTGCTTCGCCAGCGTCTGCTTCTGCCCGTTCGCGGCAATCTCCATGCGCTTCTCGTTGTCCCCGAGGTAACGCTCGATGGCCGCGGAACATTCCTCACGCGACCGCCAAACCGCCACGTCCCGCTCCGGTTTGAAGAGAGTGTGCAGATTTCGCTTGAAGTCGGTCAGCAGAAAAGAGCCGACGCCGGTGGCTTCGAACAGCCGCATGTTGCCGGCCTCCTCGCCGGCCATGTCGATGTGGGAATTCAGGCTGATCCGCGATCGTCGCAGCACATCGTACATTTCGGAACCCCATACTTCGCCCTGAAAGCATCGGCGAAGCGGAGAAGTCACGGGGAGCGAGTTCGGAATGTTGCCCCATAGCTTGAGGTCGTGGCGCTCTGCGACGAATTCCAAAAGCGCGATCCGGTCCCGGTGATCCTCCGATACCGAACCGACGAAGGAGACATCGATGTCAGGAGTGGGCGCCAAAGACAGCGCATCCAGGACGGCCGGCTCGAAGGCAAGGTGGCAGACCTCCGCGCGAACGCCGGCCGCCCGAAACGACCCGACAACCCTGGGCAGCTGCGAGAGCATCAGGTCGTACGCGTTCCAGTCCTCTCCCTTGGTCGGCTCGATGCCGACCTGTCCGATCACGACGCGCACGCCCAGATCCCTCATGCGTCGCACCAGTCCGGTGCTGACGTAGAAGACGTCCTGGTTGAGGATGAGCTCCGGCTTGAAATCCTCGATCTGCGCGAGCACGACGCGTTCGGCCTGCTCGCTCAGCCGCGGGCTGAGGCCGAGCCGTCGGGCCCACGGCCGCAGCGCCGGCTTCAGCGGCGCGATGGTACGCTGGAGCCAGCCAGGTAGCCGCTGCTTCCTGCTGGCGCCAAGACCGGCGTCCGTGCCGAGCGTCATTCCGTGCTCTCGCGCCCAGGCCGATTGCAGGGACAGATTGTTGACGTGGACGTCGGCGGCCTGGTGGCCCAATGCCGTGAAATTGCGCGAATAGAAATCCGCGACGCCGAACAGGCTCGCGTTTCGCGCGGCCATCTGTTCGGCGTAACTGGCCGTATCCAGTCCGGGGTGACGACCATATAGCCACGCGAGGAACCGCGGATAGTCGGCGTTCAGGACGAGCGTGCGCATCGAACTCCAGTCCTCACGACGTTGATCGGTGCTGCAGATCCGCGAAAGCGTGTCGCGGCAGAACATACCAGAGCAAAAACAAGATGGCGGCGCCGTTCGTTATCATCAAGACGGAAAGCGGTACGTTGAGGAATATCTGCGTCACCATCGCGCTCGACAGGATGATGAACCGGGGCGGCAGGCCCTCCGAGAGGTGATTCCCAATCGAGAGAATGAGTCCGGCGAGAAGCGCGCTCGCCGGTGCCAGAATGCTGCCGACTGATGCGACCCCTTCGGTCGCGAGAAAAGATGCATTGAGATTACCCGCCGGGTAACTCTTCGCAATGACCAGAGAGAGTTGCTCGCTGTATGGGCAGGTGACCAGACGCTTGATCACCGAGATCTGACAGAAGTGCGTGAGGTCATGTCGCGAGAAGAAGTCGTTGTAGACGTCGAGTGCGATCGATGGATAGGCGATCATTCGGAAATTGATCGTTCCGAAGTAGTTCAGGTAAATCGACCGCGGAACCGGTCCGTACTCGGACAGTATTGCCAGGACGACTCCCAGCGCTATCGGACCGAGCAGTGACACGATGACTGCAACTCTTGGCTCGAGGCGGGTGGAGATGAACCACAGGAGACCGAGCCAAGCCGGTGCAAACAGGGCTGTCTTGGTCAGCGTCACCGGATAAAGGGCTACGAAGAGGAGCAGTATCGCTACCGCGGCGGTGCGGGCCCGCATTTCGATGCAGCAGGCAAAGGCGAACGGGAGCAGCGCTCCTAACGCAATTCCCATGGCGTATTGAAGGAGGGGCGGAAATCTCAATTCGTCCCGGAATTGATAGATGTCGGTAAACCCCACCAGTTTGAAATTGTAGAAGACGCCAGTGGCGACGATCGCCAGGGTTACGGCGGCAATCGCAGCGATGAGGAGACGCAGAGTTTTTACAGAGATCGTGTGTCTCGGCTTGATCGGCCATCTGAGAAAGAGGGTGGGGACCAGAAATGCTGCGGCAGAGATGATCGCCGAAAAGACAGGCAGGCTGTGATCGTATTCCAACTTCGAAAAAGGAGTGAGGCAAACGTAACCGAGAACCGCTGTGTAAACGTAGAACGAGAGTAGATAGCCAAAGCTGAATCTTGCGAAGGCCATCATGCATCCCACAGCGACAACAGGAAGTGCGAGAAGCACTGCATGGCCGATGTGAGAGACGTTCCAGCTGAAGAGGTGGAGATAGCCGTACAGCTGCAAGACTACCGCGAGCGAGACACAGCAGGCGACCGTGTGAATCGCAAGAAGTGCAAGTAAGGGTGCCTGCGACGTGTTGAACTGATCAGAAATTGTCATCGTCGTCGTGGCCCTGAGAGGATGTCGGCCCGGCATTTTGCAGTACAGCGCGCGGTGCAATGTACCAGAGTAGAAAAAGGACTGCTGCGCCATTGGTCACGAGCGCGATGGTGAAGGGCACGTTCAGGAAAATATGGAGCTGCAATCCGCCTGACACCAGCACGAAACGTTCTGGGAGTTCGGCGGAAGCGCGGTTCGCGAGGCTGATCACCAGCCCACATACGAGAGCCGCGACAGGCGCGAGGAGGGTGCCGACCGACGCGATACCCTCCGTCGCAAACAGCGAGGCGTTGAAGAAACCCAGGCGATAGCTATCCTGCATGTAGATGGAAAGCTGATCCGTGTACGGGCATGATATGAGCATCTTGATCACGCCGATCTGGCAAAAGCGCGTCAGCTCGTGGGTTGAGAAAAAATCGTTGTAAAAGTCGAGGGCGCTCGCGGGCATTCCGATCATACGAAAATTGACGGTGCCGAAATAAATTAGGAAAGGGTACTCTGCCAGCAGCCTAAGCTTGTGCGCCAGCACCAAAATCAATCCCGCGGACACCGGCAGGAGAAGCGAGAGAACGGTCGCGGTTCGCGACTCGAAATAGATCGACAGGAGCGTGAGAAACAGCAGCCAGCCCGGCGCGAGCAGCGCGAGTTTCGTCAGCGTGATCGGATAAAACAGCCCAAGAACCAGCAGGCAGATCGCTGCATATGCGTACCGCTTCGTCTCATAGAAGCTGGCATAGGCAAACGGCAACAGGGCTCCGCAAACGATGCCGATGGCGTACAGAAGGGGCCTAGGAAGCGTGATTTGCTCACGATACTGGTAGATATCAAGCGGATTGACCAGCTGCCGGTTGAAGGTCGCCCCGATCGCGAGAACAACGGTCGATATCGCTAGAATGCCCCATAGAAGAGTGTCGAATTGCCGGGCCGTTAATTTCAATCGCCAGGGAAAAGCCGGGCGATCGAGGAGCAGCGCGGGAATGAGAAATGCGGCCCCGGACACAAAGGCTGAAATTGCGGCTGTGCGATGATCGTAGTGAAATGTCGAGAACTCGATCAGCCAAAGATAGCTCAGGATCAGCGTGAAGAGATAAAAGCCGAGTGCATACCCGAAGCTGAAGCGCTGCCTTACGAACAGAACCGAAAACACGGCAAATGGCGCGGCCACGGCTGCCGCGGTTAGCGCGCGAGGTAGGCTGCTCTCCGCCAGGGGCAGAAGGCGCCGATAGTATTCACCCACGAAAATCAGGGAAACCCAGCAAGCCGCGACGTGGCACACGATCAGGATGGTCAGTCGGTATCGGACATCCGACAGCGACGGCGCTGAAACGTCGGTGCTTTTCATCGGTGGGGTTGCGTCCTGCAGAGTATCGCGTGCTCCGTATCATGGAAGGTGCGGCGTGGCCACAGATAGCCGAGCCGATCTGTGGTCGGCCGCCGACCTGGAGTTCCGGCTCCGGTTAGGAAGCGCGGTTAGGCACTTGGCGCCTTCGCGACCCCGCCGGCGGTGGCGGCCTGAGGTCTTCCGGAGCTCGTTTTGCACAGCCGGCAATTCAGAGCAGGTGCATTATTGGCTTGATTGATAACGGAATTTTCGAATATAGGCTTTTACTTCAGCGCGCGGTCAGGACGAATATTTCGTGCGGCAGTGCCGATCGTGAGGATGACCTGAATGATCAGATTTGGCCTGCTCGGTTGCGGACGTATCTCGAAGCGTCACTCGGAGTTGTTGGGGAGTGGTCAAATCGAAGGCGCGCGCCTCGTGGCGGTCTGCGACAAGGTCAAGGCACGCGCGGATGCCGTCGCCACGAAGTTCTCGGTCCCGGCCCATGACGATCTGAACGAATTTCTCGCGCGTTCCGACATGGACGCCGTCGCGGTTCTGACGCCGAGCGGCATGCACCCGGAGCACGCGATCGCCTGCGCGCGGGCGGGCAAGCACGTCGTGGTCGAAAAGCCGATGGCGCTTCGGCTTCAGGATGCCGACGACATGATCCGCTCCTGCGATGAGGCTGGCGTGAAGCTGTTCGTGGTGAAGCAGAATCGTTTCAACGTTCCGGTCGTCAAGGCGCGCGAGGCGCTGGACGCCGGAAGATTCGGGCGGCTTGTCCTCGGCACCGTGCGGGTGCGCTGGTCCCGAGACCAGTCCTATTACGATCAGGACGCCTGGCGCGGCACCTGGGCCTATGACGGCGGTGTGCTGACGAACCAAGCTAGTCATCACATCGACATGCTGGAATGGTTCTTCGGCGACGTGGTGAGCGTCCACGCCCGGGCAACCACCGCGCTCGTGAAGGTCGAGACCGAAGATACGGCGGTGGCGACGCTGAAATTCCGGAACGGCGCGCTCGGCATCATCGAGGCGACCACGGCGGTTCGTCCAAAGGATCTCGAAGGCTCGCTCTCGATCCTGGGTGAGAAGGGAACGGTCGAGATCGCGGGCTTCGCGGTCAATCAGATCAGGCACTGGAATTTCGTCGATCCGCTGCCGAGCGATCAGGTCGTAATCGAGAAATTCTCGGTCAATCCGCCCAACGTCTACGGCTTCGGCCACCATGCCTATTACCAGCACGTCGTTGATTGCTTGTTGAATCAGCGCGCCGCACTGGTCGACGGTCTGCAAGGCCGCAAGAGCCTTGAGCTGATATCTGCTCTCTACGAGTCGATCGAGACTGGGCAGGAAGTAGCGCTTCGCTTCGAGCCGCGGCGGAGCAAGCTCGGAGTGCTCTCGTGAGCGGCCAGCCGCAAGTTCACCAGGTCGGCGTGCGCGATGTCAAATTCGGTCAGCGCGTCAAAATGGTCGAACCTTGCAATCTCTATGGCTGCGAGATCGCCGATGATTGTTTCATCGGCCCCTTCACCGAAATCCAGGCCGGCGTCGTTGTCGGCGCTCGCACGCGAGTGCAATCGCATGCGTTCATCTGCGAATTGGTATCGATTGGGGAAGATTGCTTCGTCGGGCACGGCGTTATGTTCATCAACGACACGTTTGCGACCGGCGGGCCAGCGCGCGGACGTCGGGAATTGTGGCGCTCGACGAAAATCGGCAATCGGGTTTCGATCGGCTCGAACGCCACCATCATGCCGGTATCAATTGTGGACGACGTCGTGATTGGAGCCGGCTCAGTGGTCACAAAAGACATTACCGAGTCCGGCAGTTACGCCGGAAATCCTGCCCGCCGCCTCAAGAGCAAGACCTAGGGAATAGCAATCATGCCGGTACCTTACGCGGATCTCGGGCTCCAATATCAGTCAATCAAGGATGAGATCGATGACGCGATCGCGGCGGTCGTCCGCGACAGCGCCTTCATTCGGGGGCCTTATGTCGATGCCTTCGAACGAGAGTTCGCGACCGCCGCGAGTGTCGAGCACTGTGTGTCCTGTGCGAACGGCACCGACGCGCTCTACCTCGCGATGGCGGCGCTGAAGGTCAAGCCGGGCGACGAGGTCATCACGACGGCGCATTCCTGGATATCGACGTCCGCGATGATCACTCATGCCGGCGCGCAGGTCGTGTTCTGCGACACCGATGGCGAGACGTTCACGATCGATCCTGCGGCGATCGAAGCGGCGATCACTCCGAGGACCGTCGGCATCATCCCGGTGCACCTTTTCGGCCAGCCGGCCGACATGGAGGCGATCATGGTCATCGCGCGCAAACACGGCCTCTGGGTCATCGAGGACTGCGCCCAGGCGCATTTGGCGCAGTACAAGGATCAGCCGGTCGGGACGTTCGGGGTGGCCGCGACCTATTCATTCTATCCCGGCAAGAATCTGGGCGCTTTCGGCGATGCCGGTGCGGTCGTGACTGGTGACGCTGCGCTCGCCGAGCACATGACCATGCTGGCTCGCCATGGTGGCCTTGTGAAGCACAAGCATCTGATCGAAGGCATCAATAGCCGGCTCGACGGAATGCAAGCGGCGATCCTGTCGGCAAAGCTCAGGCATTTGCAGGCCTGGACCAAGGCGCGCCAGGATGCTGCGGCAGTCTATGATGCCGGCCTTAATCAACTCGAAGGCGTGGAGGTGCCTCGCGTAGCGCCCGGCCGCACTCATGTTTATCATCTCTATACGATCAAGCACCGGAAGCGCGACGCTCTCGCGGCGTATCTGGCCGAGAATGGGGTGCAGACGGCGATCAACTACCCGACGGCCCTGCCATTGCTTCCTGCCTATTCGCGACTTGGACACAAGCCTGAACAGTTTCCGATGGCCTTTGACGATCAGAACAAGATTCTTTCGCTGCCAATGTTTGCGGAAATCACGCGCGAGCAACAGGAAGAGGTCATCAGGCTGATCAAGAACTTCTAGTCGTTGCTCTCGCGCAAGCGCTGCACGATGTCACGGTAGCGCTGAGTTGATGATTGCTGGCTGTACTTCAGCGCAACGACGGCCGCCTTGCGGCCGCGCTCGAGCGTCTCCGCACGATCAGATGCGGCAGCCGAGATCGCCTGCGCCAAATTGATCGGATCCTCCGGGGGGACGACCCAACCAATGTCCTCCTCAGCAACGGCAAGCCCGGCTTCCGAATTCGGTTCCGTTCCAACGATGACGGCCCGCCCGACGGCGAGGAGATTGTAGAGCCGGCTTGGGATCGAGACCCCGGCGACATTTCGCCGGTAAGGGATGATCCAGACGTCGGCCATCGCAAGGAATTCAGCAAGCTGTTCCTCGGGCACCGGATCCAGCAAGGTTACGTTTTTCAGATTTTCCGAGGCGTGAAGGGCTTTCAGTTCGTTCCAGCCCATGCCCCAGCCGGACAGGACGAAGTGTATGTGCCTCTCATGCTGGAGAAGCCGTGCGGCTTCAAACACGGTGCGAGGCGCATGCGTGAAACCGAGATTTCCGCAGAGCCCGACGATAAACGAAGCCGAGAAGGGGTTCCTGAAATCGCTGGCGTCATTAGGCTCACGGAACCCGATCGGCAGCAATGTCCAGTTGGGCACGAAATGGATGGTATCTGCAAGCACGTGTTGATAACGCAGCAGCAGCGGAGGGACGTCACGGCCTATGACGAAGATTGCGTCCAAGGATCTAAACAGCCAGCCATTGGCCATACGCAAGAGGCGTGTGACGAGCGATGTCGGGCGCGCCAGGCCGGCAGCCATCAGAGCCTCCGGGTAGAGATCGTAGATCAGGAGTGCCGTCCTAGCGCCCCGAAGCCTTGCTGCAAGTGTAATCGCGTAGGGTAGTGTAAAGGGGCTGGTGACCGACATCACAACGTCACCCGGCGTTGCGCGTCTATAGACGCCCCAGAACAAACGTATCGCTAACGCGGAACTCGCGATGAGGCGCCTGACGAGAGCCTGTTTGGGAGGTCTCCAATTTGCGATCTCGACCACATCGGGCGTGTCGCTGCCGGAGTTCTGCTTTGCAGAGCCGTATGTCCCCGACAGGACAACCGTGTGCATGTCGAGTGCGATCGCATTGGCGATCGCACCGAGATAGATCGCTGTCGTGCTCGGGTCGGGCGGATAGTATTCCGTTGCGAGAATGAAGCTAGGAGCTTTTGCCACGCCGCTATCCATTCCGCAGCAGCGGCAGGATGAAATCCCGCAGAATTCCGTCGCGGCCTGGAAGACCTGCTGCATGCGCAGCTTCGAAGGTCGAGGGCCCTCCGCTCGCGTCGCCTGGAAATTTGTTCAGAAGGTCGATGGTCATGCCAGGCTGCGCCATGCGGCGTTCACTGACACGCAGGTACCGCTCGATGCATCCGTAGGGATGAGACGGACCATATTCGAAAGCACCGATGCGTGCACCCTGCGCCTCTGGTTCACCCGCCATCCAATCGTGCAGCCGATGTATGTCGGTCTTCTCATGGAAACCCATCGCTATGCTCGACTGTGGGTAATCACAAATGCAAAATAGCCGGCTTCGTTGGTCTCTTTGACGGCCTCAATCGCGCTTCGGTCCAGTCGAATTTTCGACCTCGCACAAATAGTCGGTGTCAACAGTTGGAATGCTGGCGTGATCGGAGAAGACAGCCGGGCGCAGCGGTTGGACAATCGCTGGGCTCTCTCTGTCGCGGGGCATTTAGGCTCGAAGCTTGTATCTTTGTTAGGGGGCGAAATCGTCGCGGCGGCCAACCGCCTGAGCGCTCAGTACCACGATTGTGTTCCAGGTCAAATCCGTCCCCGCGCTTCCGGCAGCCCAGTTTGCAGGCCGTTTGCCGGGGTTGACGGCGCTGGATGATATGGCCAAAGAAGAGGCACGGGGAAATGCGCTTCGTTTGGCCCCCTGATCCATCAATTCGAACCTGTGGGAACAAGGTCGGTCATGACTCAACGTGTCGCTCTCATCACCGGCGTGACGGGTCAGGACGGCGCCTATCTCGCCGAGCATTTGCTGTCGCTTGGCTATATCGTCCACGGAATCAAGCGGCGCTCGTCCTCATTCAACACTGCACGCGTCGATCATCTCTACCAGGATCCGCATGTCGGCGACGTACCATTCCTGATGCATTACGGCGACATGACGGACTCGACTAATCTGATCCGTCTGGTGCAGCAGATCCGACCGACGGAGATCTATAACCTTGCAGCTCAAAGTCACGTCGGCGTCAGCTTCGAGAGTCCCGAATACACCGCCAACGCGGACGCAGTTGGCGTGCTGCGTTTGCTGGAAGCGATCCGTATCCTTGGTATGGAGAAGGACACACGATTCTACCAAGCCTCGACCTCCGAGCTCTATGGTCTCGTACAGGAGATCCCGCAGAAGGAGACGACGCCGTTCTATCCGCGGTCTCCTTACGGCGTCGCCAAGCTCTATGGTTACTGGATCACGGTGAATTACCGAGAAGCCTATGGCATGTTCGCGTCCAACGGCATTCTGTTCAACCATGAGAGCCCAATTCGCGGCGAGACGTTCGTTACCCGCAAAATAACTCGTGGCGTCGCTCGCATTGAGATCGGGCTAGAGGACGCGCTTTATCTAGGCAATCTCGAAGCAAAGCGCGACTGGGGGCACGCTAGGGACTATGTCGAGGGCATGCACATGATCCTCCAAACTGACAAGCCTGATGATTTTGTGCTCGCCACTGGCGAAATGCATTCGGTACGAGAGTTGGTCGAGCTTGCATTTGCCAAAGTCGGCCGACGCATCGAATGGCGCGGTGCGGGCGTCGAGGAAATCGGCGTGGATACTATTAGCGGCAAGACTGTCGTGAAAGTCGATCCAACCTATTTCCGGCCCACCGAGGTGGATCTTCTCGTCGGCGATGCCAGCAAGGCGCGCCATGTGCTCGGCTGGAAACCGAAGCGGAGCTTTGCCCAACTAGTCGAAGAGATGATGACGAGTGATCTCGCCGAGGCGAAACGAGACGCAGGCAATGGTAAGCGCAGCTTTTGAGCTGAAGGGTAAGAAGGTCTTCGTCGCCGGCCACCGCGGGATGGTTGGCAGCGCCCTCGTGCGTCGGCTGGCGCGGGAGGACGTCGAACTCGTCACGGCAGATCGGTGCGAGGTCGATCTCTGCAACCAGGCCGCCGTATTCGACTGGTTCGCCAAGACACGACCGCAGGTAGTTTTCCTAGCCGCGGCAAAGGTCGGCGGTATCGTCGCCAACAATACGCTGCGTGCCGAGTTCATTTACGAGAATATCGCGATCGCGGCCAACGTAATCCATGCTGCCCATATGAACGGCATTGAGAAGCTTATGTTTCTTGGGTCGTCCTGCATCTATCCGAAGCTAGCGCCACAGCCGCTGCGCGAGGACTCCATTCTCACAGGTCCGCTGGAGCCAACCAACGAACCTTATGCGATCGCCAAGCTCGCAGGAATCAAGATGGTGGAGGCCTATCGCAGACAGTACAACAGCGACTTCATCAGCGTGATGCCGACCAATCTGTACGGCCCCGGTGATAATTATCATCCTGAACTCAGCCATGTGGTCGCCGCGCTGATCCGCCGCTTTCACGAAGCAAAACTCGCGCACGCAGAATGCGTAGCAGTTTGGGGAACTGGCAAGCCGAGGCGCGAATTCCTCCATGTAGATGACATGGCGGATGCCTGTGTACATCTCATTAGAGTCTATTCCGGATCAAACTTGATCAATATCGGCTCTGGTGAAGACATCACGATAGCTGAGTTCGCGCGCGTTGTGGCGGCGGTCGTGGGCTATCAAGGCGAGATTAGGTTTGACACCTCGCGACCCGATGGCACACCGCGCAAGCTACTCGACATTAGCCGGCTCGCCGAGCTCGGCTGGCGCGCCAAGACGCCGCTCGAACACGGGTTACGGCAAGTCTACCAGGAATATTCGTTGACATACTCCACCAGCTTGTAGTCGTTGATCGAGTCAGTTGCATGCCTGGAGTTGCTCGCAACTATTTCGCGGTGAATCGCTAGCAGGTCCAAATCACAACCGAACTCATCAGCGCTTCGGCCTAGTCACATCGAACCGGGCACATAATAGTTCGACGTATGCAGATGATCGGCCTGGAACAAGCGCGGAGCCTCGACAGAGTTGAACAGAACGCAATCATCGAGAAACTACATCCCACACCTTGACACCGAAGGGACTGCCCGCATGCTCTAGCAGTCGCAGCAAGCAGCTAGCTTAGTGAGGGAATGGAGTGAATGGTCTAGTGTCCCGGCGAAATGCGAAAGATCTAAGAAGCCAGGCAGGAAGCGTTTGGGCATCCATCAGGGCTTTGCTCTGGATAGCGTTGCTAGTTGCAACCGTCGGTTTTGTCGCCTTCTACGTTCCATGGTGAGCGAAACGCACGTTGTTTCTCCAGGGAAGTTGTTACAAAGCCCTGTTAACCCGCGAACCTTATCAGCTCATGGCCCAATAGTGGAACCGGTAAGCATGCATCCCGCAGTTTAAGATTGTCATCACCCGGAGGAGATATTGGGCCAACTTAGATTGGTTTGATTGCCGCGCTGCGCGGCATCTATGAGCGTTGGGTTTGCAAGGCGAGCCGCAGACCCTCGTCGAGCGGAACTTGCGGTCGCCATCCCGTGGCGATCGCTTTGGAGGTATCGAGCTGAAGCGACCCGATCAAGCTGTCCTGGATACCCTGCTGACCGATCAGGTCAAATAGTCTGCAAAGTAGCTTCGGCGGTACGCTAAGCAGCCGTGGTTTCTTGTTGGACGCCATTGCTAGGCGCTCAATGAATTCGGGAGTCGAGACCTGCTCGTGATCGGCAATGAGAAAGATATCGAAGTTGCCCTCACGATCCGGATGTGCCAGCCGATAAAAGATGAAGGACGAGAGATTTTGCACTGCGAGGAAGGCCCGACGATTTTGGATCGCTGCAAAGGGCAATGGCAGACCCAAATTAACGGCTCGCGTGAGCAGCGCAAAATTACCCTTCGCACCCGCACCATAGACGAGCGGCGGCCTGATCACCGATATCTTCATGGCGCTTTCGCGCGCCAGCGCCCTTAGCCCAGCTTCCGCCGCCGCCTTGGACTTGCCGTAGAGCCCTTGCGGTGTGGGGAGATCAACCTCGCTAAAAGGCGCACGGCCATCATTGCTGCGGCCATGCACAAGAACTGTGCTGACGAAGATGAAGTGGTGCACTCCCGCCATCGCAGCACGGCGCGCCAGGTGCAACGTGCCTGCAGTGTTGACATCGTGGTAAAGTTGGACCGCATGCTCCTCGTACTTGTGATGTACACGGGCGGCGAGATGCACAACGCAATCGATACCTTCGAGTGCGGCTGACCAATCGGTGTTGGGTCCGATGGATTCGATCACAACTTCATTGTCTATGCCCTCGGAGTGAAGGACAGCACGCCGGACCGACCATCCTTCGCGCTCCAAAGTGGGTGTAACATGACGACCGATAAAACCGTTCGCTCCGGTTACGAGCACTCTATCGGGCATCATGTTCCATCCTCGTTGGCAAATGCTGACTGCTACAGATTCTGCCGTGTCGTGCGACGCATCTGCGCGTTGAGACACATTCTCACAACTCAAATAATTCGTGGTCATCTCTTATTCAACAAGATGATCCCGCATCAACTAAGGACAAGGGCGTCCCGATGAGGAGCAAAAGCGGGTTCCAACACGAAGAGCCAGGCACGTTGTATTGCGACCTGGAATAGCACCCGAGGGGCCAGCTTTACTCCCCTCCGACTCATCTCAGTTACGAGCAGAGGTTTGCAGTTTCGGCGAAGATTGTTCATCTCTCTCAGCAGCATTAGGCGTCGAAACTGTGTGCCGTTTTAGGAGCGCTTCGAATAACGAACGAGTTTCGCGCGCCTGAACGTGGACTTCCATGCTAATCCCATGATGATCGAAGCCATACGGTCGAAGACGGGCTTCAAGATCGATCGCAGCAGACGCATCTAGTTGCCAATCCATCGCGTTATGGATGGTGTAGATTTCAGCCACATCCTGGAGGTGGGCGTGCCCGCAAGATCGAAGCGGGGATGGGTCATCTCAATAGCCTTTTGGCCGTAGGTATTCAGGGGCTTATGACGCAGTACTCGATAGTGTTGCATCTGCCATGCGAGTTCGGCGTGGTTGGTGCTCTCTGGGCAGAAAATGCGGCGGTGGACATGGCGCCTCAAACTGAGGAGGCAAGACGTTCGGCTACTGCGATAGAGGCTGACAAACCATTCATTGACCTCGCGTCATAGGGATGCGACGACTGTGCCCCAACTGGCCGCTCCGTTCGTTGGATGGACGGGACTCGCACCCCAACGATCAGAAGAGGCGAGATCTGCATATTGCTCCATCAGGTCGTCCCAGGGGCCGTGGTTGAGCGAACTTCAAGTGATGTGCATCAGCGGGGGTCTTCTGGTAAAGGCAACCCTGGGTCCGAATAAAGGCGAGGTATCCTTGCTTCGTTTCCGCGGCGGGCTCTTTGGGGAAGGCGAGGCCGACCTTGTCGACGTGCATCCTCCGGCATCAGCTTTTTCAGATCGGCCTTGGCAGCCTCGTGTCCGCTATGGGACTCTCGCGTCACCACCTAGGTCGCCGCTGGTTAAAGGTCGACATATCGCGACCTTGACAGCTTCCGGGCGCGGACAGGTCGTCTCGAATTGGAGAGGATGGGCGGCTCGCCGCTCTGGACAGAGCGCCAGAACTGCTTTTCGGTCGTGAGCAGGAGGGCTGATAGAGCGGATCAGCGTGGATCTTGTTCTCGCCCCATATGCCGCCACCGGGAGAGCACCGAGCTGCGGGCGGCTGTCACCACATGTATTGTTAGGGCCGCGGCCGAATGCCTAAAGCCCGCGTCCGCGAGGCGGGATACCGGCGCAATGATCGACGTAGGCGCCCTGTCGACTCAGTACCGCTCCAATCACCGATGAAGGCCAGTTCTTTCTGCAGCAGCATTGTTGCTCGATTTAACGGGAGAGAATGGCTCCTTGCTTTCACGCGCTTTGGGCAAAGGACGACCAGGCTGCTTAGTTCCAAAGTGACAAAACTCACCCAATTTTCGCATGAGCAGCAAAGAGCAGCTGTTAAGGTGTATAAAGAGCACCGGTCGGACCGTTGCGACATATTGAAATGAAGTAGTCATTGTCAGAAGATCGGAGGATATCTCCTACAACTTGGACCACTGAGCTTTGAAGCGTCCGGCAGTGTTTTTTGATCGTGATGGCGTCCTCAATGAGGACGACGGCTATGCTTTTGACCCGGACAAGATCCGATGGGTTGACGGAGCCCAAGAGGCCGTCAAAGCGGTCAATGATGCCGGTTATCTCGCATTCGTCGTGACGAACCAATCAGGAGTTGCGAGGGGATTTTACGAGGAGCGGCATGTTCGCAATTTGCACGAATGGATGTCGCGTGAGCTTGAAAGCTTTGGCGCGCATATCGATGCGTTCGAATTTTGTCCACATCACCCCGATGGCCTCATTGAGCGTTACCGTCTCCTCTGCAACTGTCGTAAGCCGCAGCCGGGGATGATCAGAGCCCTGCTTGAGCGGTACCCAGTTGATATCGATGCTAGCTTCATGATCGGCGACAAGCAGAGTGATCTTGATGCGGCGCAAGCGGCTGGCATCGCGGCCTACCTATTTGATGGGTCAAACCTCCATTCGTTTATCGGCCGGCTGTTAACGGAGTGGTCCCCCGGTCCCCCGCCTCAAATACTGCCGCACCGCAGAGGTTCGGGAACGAAAGATTGATGCCGTTATTTCGCAATCGACGGATCGATCGCAAGCTGCTGAAATCCGGGAGAAAGTTGGCGCCAAAGCGACAAATCGAAGCCAATCGCGCAAATGCAGCGAACAGTACCGGCTCGCTGGGAAAGCAATAGCAAGCCGCAACGCTTATCGGCATGGTCTAAACCGTTGGTCCTGGTTTTACTGGGCTCGATGCAGCTTTTGCCCGGGAGCTCAAGGGCGCGAATTTGGAAGCTGCACTTCAAGATCTGACTTAACTCAGGAGTCAAGAAAATCCCGCGAACTCCTCGGGCTAGGTCTGATCCTGGTCGGGGTCGAGGGCGCTGAACGAAGGAAATGAGATTGCTGTCGACTTGGGCTCAAACGCTTGTAGCGGCACGAGGTATGAGATCACAAGCGGGTCGGGAGCGTCGAGGCGGACTCAAAATGCGCGGGCAACCCGGGAAATCTCGTCCAATTTGGACAGCTCGCATTCTGCTGCTAATAATATTTTCAAAGCCTTGGAGCGTGCATGAACTACATTTTCCCACTGCTGGCCGTCGCCATCACCATCGGCCTTTTTATGCTCTACGCTATGGCGCGGCAGCATCTCCGTCGATCCCGGCCCGCGGATGAAGTTCCTCGCTGGCCGGATTCCAGTCTGAGGTAGGCGCCCCTGTGACTTACGTCGGCATATCGCTAGACAACCGGCCTACGAGGGTCAGTGGTCGCCAAACGGCGTGCATCGAAAAAACCGAAATTTCGCTTGCTCTGTCGGGCAAAACAGTGGTTTATGAGGTGCTGGTCCAGCCGCTAATGGAGCCCAGCCAATGGCCGACGAATGCAAGGCTTTGTCCGATCTGCCGGAACTAGCCAAGCTTAACGGAGAATTCCGAAGGAACTACGGGAAGCTTCTTGGAGCTTTCTTATATCTGCGTTCGATCAGTGCCGCCCGTGGACGGTCCTGGTTTTGGACCGCTCTGCTTTCAGCCGTTTGCTCCGCCGCGCTGGCGTGGCTGGGGAAGCGGGGTATCTCGCTATAAGCCGCAGGTGATCGGCTGGAAAACAATTGGCCGTTGGCGGTGCATGATTCACAATCCGCGCTCTCTCAATCAAAGGGCGATGCACCTCACGACCACGCGAGCGATTTGACTGCGGCGAGATCGCTGCAAGGTGCAGACGTGCTGATGAGGGGCCCGTTAAACCACCCCGCCGAAGTCGATGCCTTCCTTGGCGAGCTTCTCGGCTTCCTCTGCGGAAGCGGTGGGCTTCGTATCAAGGTAGGGATGTTCAGAAGCCGGCAGGATGGTGCGGATGTTCTGGCCATCCGCCCGCGTGATGCGGGCAACCCAGCCCCGCTGGCCGTGCTCAAATCGATCAATGTGGTACTGTTTGTACGTAATCATGACTCTCAAACGCAACTGACGCTGAAGGCCTTATCTATATGAGCCGGCGCCGCTGCACAACGGGTGTTAAAGCCATATTAATGTCCCGCCAGTCCGGATCGGCGTCTCATCGGTCTTAAGATTCATAGAAAAACCCGCCGACTTGGGAGCCGGCGGGAGTTAACTGAGATTGCGACCGCGTGGTGGTCGCCTGCTGTCCCTAGCACGGCGGCTTGCCAGTGTTAAACGGGGGGCTTGCCCGTTTTTTGCTCATCCATGCACGGTCTGCGGCCGGCGACGACGGCGTTGTGGTTTACAGCAGCCGAAGCTGAGATTGCTGACCCGGCAGCAGCCCGGTCGGTACCACCCGCCCTTTCGAGCCTGACGCGATCCGCGCTCTGCAACTTGCCGACGGAGGTCGGGCCGGCTCGGTGGCGCCCAATACTTGCGTGGCCGCTCGTCGAAGCAGCACCTCGAGAAGAGGCTAGTCGCGATCTGGGCCTACGGCGGCGAAATCACGAGCGGCAAGCTCCAATTCGAGCTCAGTGATCCGCTCGAAGATGCGAGCAGCGATCCTCTCCGACTCCTGGACAGTCAGCGACCGGATGCCCAAAGAGGTGAGTTCGTCCCTTAGGATTTTCGCGACAATCGACTTAACACTCATATTGGACACTCATTGTAGGCATATCCTAAATGCGAGCATCAAAGCTGACCCTGAGCGTCGGCACAAGTTCTTAAAAGCGGTTTGCCGGACGTCGACGTCGTCGGTGGATGTTGCTGGTTTTGAGATGAGGTGCTTTCGGCCGCTTGCTCCTTGGCCTCTGCGTGGCGCGGGAGGCTGGATCCGGCTTTGTTAGTCGTCGGGTGATGGCGTGAACGAGGCCATCGATCGTCTTGAAGCTCGCAATTCCCCGCCGCGCTCGCGATGATTCGGAAAAGCGGATCGTGCGCCTTACTTTGCCGTCGGTCGGCAACAATACGTAATCGAGTACGGTTGTGTTGTGCTCGCCTAGCCGGATAGCGGCAATCCAGCCGTCAGGGAGGCACGTCTCGCGCTGAATGCTCCAGTGGGGGGCATGGCTTGGCTTTCGACCAGGGGTCCAGCGGGCCGCCCTAACGGAGAGACAGGCGGTCCCGTCCACCCGCAGGCAATCGCTCCAGCCGCCCGAACCAATGCGCCCGCCTGCCGCCCTAATCGCGGCGGCGACCTGTTGGACAAGCTTTGACCTCAACTCGGACCAGGCAGGACGAGCGTCGAGATATTCGTAATTCCGCTTCGGTGTGTAACCAAGCAATCGATAGAGGTTTCGAAAACTGCCAAAGTGTATTTGACAGGTCGCCGAGCAGGGCAATCCCGGTGTTCGATCGATGATGGCCGGGGTCAAACGGCCTTCTTTGAGTAGGGTTCGGCGCAGCCGGACAAGCAACAGCTGCTCGGAGAGATCAACGCGGCGTTCCTCGATGATCTTCTTGACTCTGAAAAAGACCTCGCGATCGATGATGGGTTCGATGCAGCCCTCGGTTCTGATCCATTGTTCAGGCGGATTCCTCACTGCCGCCTGCCGTAGCTTTTGAGACTTTCGGTTGAAGACGAGGTTTCCGATATAGCTCTCATTTCTAAGAACAATGCCGACCGCAGCGCGGGTCCATGGCAAGCCAGTGCTCGAGGCGAGCGCTTTCCGGTTGAGCTCCCAAGCGATGACCGTCTCGGATCTGACCTCCAAGAATTTGTCGAATATCCACTTCACGACCGCGATTTCCTTCGGGGCACCGGGTCTTATGCGAATGTGGTCAGTGAGGATGTACTTTCGCTCCCCCTTCCTCATCACACGTCTGGTTTGCATCTTTTCATCGACGAGCTCTCGCACCAGAGCGTAGCCGGCGCGACCGCATGGCTTGTAGGCGAGCCGCGCAAACCGACATTGACCGGCGTAGACTTTCGCCGAAAGCTCGCGGCTGTACTCGGCCGCCATCACCCGCTTGATGTTCTTGACGATGCTCGCAAGCATGCTGCCGTCGTTTTCGAATTGCTCAGCACAATAGGCAACCTTGATGCCAGCGCGTCTGCAAACGAACTCGTAATGCGCGCTTTCGTCAACGTCCTGGAAGCGTCCCCATCGGCTGACGTCGTAGACCAGGAGATGGCCAAAATCGACTTGGTTGCTCTCGACATCCTCCAGCAATTGAAGCAGGCCAGTCCTGTTCTTGATCAGTAACCCGCTCTCGCCCTCGTCCTTGTAAGTGCGGACAAGCGTGAAGTTATGGGCGTGCGCGTACGCCGCGATGACGGCGGCCTGATTTTGAATCGAGTATTGTTGCCGGTCGGTCGACATGCGGAGATATTGAGCTGCCCGTACGCCGAGGAGCGACTTGGGCAGATGGGCTTTGTGGACGATGAGCGCATTACTCATTTTCACCTTCGTCCGACGCAGGTTACCGCGGCATAGAACTCCTCAGGACTCGGCTCTTCAAGAAGGATCGCTTGGAAAAGTGTCGCCTTCGTATTGCGCCTGCGAAGGGTTGGTTCGATTCTGGCGCTCGGTCGCGACCATTCGGCCGAGCAACGCAGCCGCATCATGCCGGCCCGGTTGATAGAGATGCAATGCGCCGCTTGCCAGGGCCGCCGGCTTCTGCACGGGTCTCGGTCGCGCTGGCGCTCTGGCTCGGTCTCCCCTCAGACGCGCGGTTGGCGCAGCGGTCCATTGAGGAAACGCTGATTCCTGATCTCGCGAAGGAGCAGCATGCGCTTGGTTTGTGCGGCGTTGAGCAGCCCCTCGAACATGACCAGGACCTCGCGCGCCTGCACGTAGACTTCGGTGGTGATGGCGTGTTGGTCGAAGCCATAAGTCGCAAGCCGCGCGTCGATCTCGGACGCAGCGACGGGGTCACACCGCCAGCTCAGGGCATTTTGTAGCGTGTAGGTCTCGGCCTCCGCTTCGAACTCGGGATCAATTCCGACCATGTCGATGCGCCGCAGCGCCGCCTCAACCGCCTTTTGGCGATAGGTCTCGAGCAATTTATGCCGCAACATGCGGTAGCGCTGGATGTCCCAGGACAGCTCGGCGACGTCGATGGCGAGCAGCCACTCGATGGCGGACCGCGGCGCAAGGTCGGCAAAGATCGCCTGCTGGAGCGCCTGGTAGTGTTCGAGCTGTTCGCCCGGCAACAGCAGGGGCGACGGCGCCAAGGACTCAAACTCGACCAGCAGCGCGGTGACGGTGAGCTCGCGCCCGATTTGGAACAGACCGTTCATCCGGCGGCCTCCGAATCCAGGTTTGCCGCAAGCTACGCGGCGCTCAGGGCGAGGTTGGCGGGATCGTGGACGGGGCTTGCCGCCCACAACTCCTGCGCCACCGGCAGCGGCGCGATCTGCAGGTTCGCCCACCACGCCCGTTCGTTGCCATGCTGATGCAGCTCCTCGTGATGGGCGCGGCACAGCGGGACGGTGAACTCATCGCTGACCTTGCGGCCGAGCGCCCGGGCTTGAGCGAATTTCAGATGATGGGCATCGCACGGGGTCAATGCATTGGAGCAAGCTTTCGGCCGCCACGATCAGCATCGGCCGAGGGCCCCGGACATGGCGTCCATTCGACAAATCGAAGCCAATCGCAGCAATGCGAAACGCAGCACGGGGCCGAAAACGGCGCCCGGCAAGGCAAGGTCGAGCCAAAATGCTTTGCGCCATGGGTTGGCGCGGAGTGCTATCGGCGATGCTGCCGAGATCGAGAATCTTGCCGTCGCGATTGCTAGGGGGCTCGGGCATCCGGTCACGCCCGATGCGGCGATGGCGCTGGCGCGGTCCAAGCTCGCGCTGCTGCGGCTCCGCAGTTTGCGGCAGGCGATGATGGCCGCACTGTTGGTCGGCCAACTCCGGCAGAGCTAAAACGGCTTCAAGGGCTGGAGCGCTATGAGCGAGCCGCTTTGGCGGAACAGGGGCGAGCGGTTCGCTCGCTCAGTCTCAAGGAAGATTGACGCGGGGCACTTGGCTTCGTTCTGGAAATCGGCCGCGCCGCTTCCCTTGCTGCGCAAAGCTTCTCAGCGCGCGCCAAATGCTGACCGGCCGGGCGAGAAGGCTGCTTGAGCGTCGACTCAGGCGTTTTTGCCGACAGCAATCCCCACAATAGCTTCACGGGATCCACGCCTAGAGCTTGGGCGATAAATTCCACGACGTCGATCCGCCGTTCGCCCGTCGTACTTGGCGATGCACGATTGCAGCCGTCCGAGCTTCTTGGCCAAAGTCTGCTGGCAGATACCGGCCTTCTGTCGCGCTGCGACAGATGCTGATTAGCCGTCCGGTGGAGTCTTGCCTCACAAGCCGGCCAAGCTATCAGGCGTTCGCTTTTTCTTAGCCACCGTTGCCCTCCCGGGTTTTCTTAGGTCGGCCGAGCTTTGGGCGTGGGGGCGTGGCCTTGGGCTCAATGGTCACAAACTTCGATGTCACTTGCAGAGCTGCGAAGAGGTTGAGGACTCGGCTTAGTGTCGGATCGACAGTTCCACCGAACGTCTTGTACACCGTGGTCCGCATGATTTTGAGTTTAAGGGCTAGGGCGCTCACGTTCTGAGATTTGACCACCTCACTCAATCCCAAGATGGCGTCCGCAGGGTCTGCGCGAGCGAAAGCTTCACTTAGGCGCCCCGCAACAGTGTCGGAGCCATCCGGCCCGGGCACAACACTGAGCCTTACGTTCATGGCGTCGAGGAGTTTGAGAATCCGGCTGAGCTGGGGGTCGATTCGGCCGCCAAACGTCCTGTAGAGGGCGTCTCGCCGTAAGCCAGCGTCCCGCGCCAAGATTTGTACATTTTGGGCTTTCATTACCGCACTCAGCGCCTTCTGCGCCTTTGATGCGTCATTTTCTGCAAAGCTTTCAGTGAGATAAGCGGATATAGCGGCCGGATTGTCGCGGACCAAATCGGCTATATTTGCGCTATTGCTTGCAAGCATCGCGGGAGGGTTTGTCCGTCACTGTGGCCGCCGAGCTACAGCATTTCCAACCGACTAGTCTAGATTAGCCCTATCAGACATGACCGCTTTGACTGGGGACCACGAAAATGAAGAATATTTTGATTGCTCTGGCTGCGGTTGCTGCCATGACCGGTTCGGCCTCGGCTGCTGACCTTGCCGCCCGTCCCTATGCGAAGGCTCCCATGGCTGCGCCTGTCGCCAATTGGACCGGCTTCTACGTCTTCGGCGGTGGTGGCGGCGGCCTCTCCAATGCTGACCAGCATATCCGCGATACTGCAACTGGCATTCCGCTCACGATCGATCAGCGCCAGGGTGGTTCTGGCTGGTTCGGCACTGTCGGTGCTGGTTACGACTGGCAGTTCAACGGCACCTGGGTTGCGGGCGTGTTCGGCGATGCGCAGTTCGGCAGCATCCGTGCTACCATCCAGGACCCGATCTTCGACATCACTGGTACCCAGAAGCTGGAAACCTCTTGGGCTGCGGGTGTCCGCCTCGGCTGGTTGGCCGCTCCGAATGTCCTCACCTACGTCAACGGCGGCTACTCTGGCGCTCACTTCGGCCGCACCAACTTCATGACTTTGGCTGGTGCTGACGCTGGTGTCCATCTTAATGGCTACGATCGTCACGGCTGGTTCGTCGGTGGTGGTGTAGAGAACAGCCTGAACTTCTTCGGCATCAACTCGCCCGGCTGGTTCATGAAGACTGAATATCGTTCGGCCTTCTACAGCGCAAAGACCCAGACCGAGCTCACCAACGTGGGCGACTTGCCGCTGGCAAACAGCGTCCGGGCCAACAGCTGGAACCAGACGATCTCGACCTCGCT
>NZ_AJQF01000078.1:0-5781 GCF_000261705.1 Bradyrhizobium genomosp. III
GTTCGGCACCACCTGTATGCTGCTGTGCGGTTCTTCTTGCGCGTGCATTTCGCGCAGCGGACCGCGGGTGCGAGCCGGCACCCGGTCTTCCCTGCGCCCTCTTGGCTAATGAGGGTGAGCGATGAAGCAAAGCTCGGGCGAATTGAGCCGCGAGAACGCAAAGGCGTGTCTGCAAGCCGAGCTGCCTGCCACAGCTCAATCTCGTAGGGTGGGCAAAGCGCAGCGTGCCCACGTCTTTGTTGCTTATCGATGGAGATCGTGGGCACGGCGCTTAAGCGCCTTTGCCCACCCTACGGCACTGCCGCTGGGATCTGCATTGGAGCATCGCAACGACGACGTGGAGAATGCGTGCGCCACACTCTGCTCTCGTGCCCCGGACGCAGCGCACCGCTCCCGGCGATGCGAAGCATCGTCCGGTGCGGTGCGCTGCAGAGCCGGGGCCCATCTCGCCGCGTGCCGGGCCGCCCCTGGGTCCCGGCTCTGCGCAGCAACGCTTCGCGTTGCGGCGCGTCCGGGACACGAGCGAGGCCCTAATTCAACACCCGCTTGTTGTCGGGACTATCAAGCGAAAACGCGGGAACGTCGATCTCGAAGCGCTCGCCGCTTTCGGTGACCATCTGGTAGCGGCCGGTCATGAAGCCGGAGGCGGTCGAAAGCGGGACGCCGGAGGTGTATTCGAAGCGCTCGCCGGGGGCCAGGATCGGCTGCTCGCCGACCACGCCCTCGCCCTTGACCTCCTGCTGGCGGCCGGAGGCATCGGTGATGATCCAGTGCCGCGTCTTGAGCTGCACGGTCTCCTCGCCCGAATTGACGATGACGATGGTGTAGGACCAGAAGTAGCGGGAGCGGTCGGCCGACGACTGCTCCGGAACAAAGTTCGGCTCGACGGTCACTTCGATCTGGCGGGTCACGGCGCGGTACATGGTTGCTATCATACCGAAATCCGGCTCTGGAACCAAACGCCGGAGGCGGCTTTGGCGACATCGTCCCGCCAGAATTCGAGGGGAATGACACCCGGACGTGATCCGGCCGCTTTGCGAGACGACGACCGGACCGGTACACTTCTCGACGTCGCGATTTGCGCAAGGGTTTTTAGGCCCCGATGACCATTGCCGACCAAGTGACGGGATCGACGATCGCGGGAACCGCCAAGCCCGCGGGGGCGAAGCCGCGCGCGAGGGCGCCGGCCATCACGCTGCCCGCCATCGGCGAGCGCGAGCTCCGGCTCGACCTGTTCCGCGGGCTGGCGCTGTGGCTGATCTTCATCGACCATCTGCCGCCGAGTCTGCTGACCTGGTTCACGATCCGCAATTACGGCTTCAGCGACGCCACCGAGATCTTCATCTTCATCTCCGGCTACACCGCCGCCTTCGTCTACGGAAGGGCGATGCTGGAGAGCGGCGTCGTCATCGCCACCGCGCGCATCCTGCGCCGGGTCTGGCAGATCTACGTCGCCCACGTCTTCCTGTTCACGATCTTCCTCGCCGAAATCTCCTACGTCGCGACCAGGTTCGAGAACCCGCTCTACACCGAAGAGATGGGTATCATGGATTTCCTCAAGCAGCCCGACGTCACCATCGTGCAGGCGCTGCTGCTGCGCTTCCGTCCCGTCAACATGGACGTGCTGCCGCTCTACATCGTGCTGATGCTGGCACTGCCGCTGATCCTGTGGTCGATGAAATGGCGTCCCGACGTCACGCTCGGCCTCTCGGTCGCGCTCTACGCGGTCACCTGGGAATACGATCTTTACCTGTCGGCCTATCCTAACGGCTTCTGGGCCTTCAATCCCTTCGCCTGGCAATTGCTGTTCGTCTTCGGTGCATGGTGCGCGCTCGGAGGTGCGCGACGGATGTCGCGTATCCTGGCTTCGCCGGTGACGATGTGGATCTCGATCGCCTATCTCGCCGCGGCGTTCTACGTGACGCTGACCTGGTACGTGCCGCAGCTCTCCCAATTCATGCCGAAGCGGGTCGAGCAGTGGATGTATCCGATCGACAAGACCGATCTCGACGTGCTGCGCTTCACGCATTTCCTGGCGCTGGCCGCGCTCACCGTGCGCTTCCTACCCCGGGATTGGCCGGGCTTGAAATCGCGCTGGCTGCGACCATTGATTCTATGTGGCCAGCATTCTCTCGAGATCTTCTGCCTCGGTGTCTTCCTGGCCTTCGCCGGGCATTTCATTCTCGCCGAAGTCTCCGGCGGGGCAGCCATGCATGCGCTGATTAGTCTCTCCGGGGTCCTGATCATGTGGGGCGTGGCCTGGGTGATTTCGTGGTACAAGCGCGTGGCTGACAAGAGCGGTGCGAAAACCAAAAACGCCGTCGGCAACGCCGATCTGGCGGGAGGGGGCTGATGAAGGCGAAGGTTCTCCTGAGCCTGGTCCTGCTATGCGGTAGCCTCGCCGCGCCTGTGGCGCGGGCGGGCGATGCTGCGCCTGGCGCTGCCACCGCGCCCGCGGCGTGCGAATTGCCGTCCTATCTGCTTACCAGCGAAAGCCAGCTTCCCAAGGTCGCCGAGGCCATCAAGGCCGGCAAGCCGCTCGAAATCCTGGTCATCGGCAGGCGCTCGACCACGATTCCGTCCTCGGAGGGCAGCTCCTATCCGGCGCGCATGGAAGCGGTTCTGAAGGAAAAGCTGCCGCCGTCGGAAGCGGTGCACGTCTCCGTAGAAATACAGAGCAAGCGAACGGCGGAGGAGGCCGCCTCGACCTTCGTTAAGCTGATGGAAGCAAAAACGCCTACTTTGGTCGTCTGGCAGACCGGGACCGTGGATGCCATCCGATCCATCGATCCCGACGAATTTCGCAGCGCAGTCACCGAGGGGGTTATTGCGTTGCAAAAGGCAGGGGCCGACGTCGTCTTGATGAATTTGCAGTACAGCCCGCGTACCGAAACGATGATCTCGGCCCAGCCATTTCTCGATAATATGCGCGTCGTGGCGCAGGAGCATGATATTCCGCTGTTCGATCGCTTCACGATCATGCGGCAGTGGAATGATCAGGGTCAGTTCGACCTGTTCAGCCCGTCCCGCGGGCCCGAACTGGCGAAGCAGGTTCATGATTGCCTTGGCCGGGCGTTGGCACAGTTCGTGATCGACGCAGCCCATCTGGAGCCGGCCCAGCAGCAAAATTGAGGTCTAGCGTTAATGAGTTCTCTCCGCCCTTTTTGCCTGACGGCATGGCTGGCCGCGCCTGCAGCAGCAGTGCTGTTGTTGCTGGCGCCGGCCCCGCAGTCCCATGCGCAGACGCAAGCCGCACAGGCGACGCCCGCACCCGCGCAGTCGGCTGATCCCGCGCCCGCCTCGCCCTCACAGACCAATGTCGCCGCAACCTCTCCCGAACAGCGCGGCATCACCGCGCGCGCCATCGACAAGGTGAAACAGGTCGCCAAATCCGCCGGCGACGTCTTCAACCGCGTGCCCTGCCTGCCGCCGAAGGGCGGCTCCAAGGCGATGGGCTCGCTGCCGCATGTCGCGGGCAAGCTCGTCGCCGGCCAGCCCGTCCTCATCGTCGCGTTCGGCTCGTCGTCGACCGCAGGATTCGGCGCGAGCTCGCCGGAGTTCAATTATCCGAATCGTCTTGCCGCCCAGCTGCGCCGCCATTATCCGACCGCCGACATCACCGTCGTCAATGCCGGCGTCGGCGGCGAGGATGCGCCCGAGATGATGAAGCGTCTCCAGACCCAGGTGATCGACGTGCATCCGGATCTCGTGATCTGGCAGGTCGGCACCAACGCGGTGCTGCGCAATCTCGATCCCGGCGACACCGCCAAAATGGTCGAGGACGGCATCAGCCGCATCCAGGCCGCCGGCGGCGCCGACATCGTGCTGGTCGATCCGCAATATTCGCCGGCCGTCAACCAGCGCGGCGAAAGCGCCGGCAAGATGGTGAAGCTGCTCGGCAAGGTCGCCGAGCTTCGTCACGTCGGCATCTTCCCGCGCTTCGAGGTGATGCGCGACTGGCACGAGAACCAATCGATTCCGGTCGAGAGCTTCGTCATCGCAGACGGCCTGCACATGAACGATTGGGGCTATGCCTGCTTCGCCCAGCTGCTCGGCGACGACATCATCCGCTCGGTGGGGCAGATCAAGCTGGGCGTGAACGTGCCGGGGGATGTGCGGACCTATCGGCCGATGTAGGCACGCTGCCGTAGGGTGGGCAAAGGCGCAAAGCGCCGTGCCCACCACCTCGTCGTTGTAATCGAGAACGGTGGGCACGCTTCGCTTTGCCCACCCTACGATTGCGAATACGTGGCTACGCCTTCTCCAGCGCCGCGGTCAGATCCTCGATCAGATCATCGGCATGCTCGAGCCCCGCGGAGAAGCGGATAAAACCTTCGCTGATGCCGAGCGCGGCGCGGTCCTCCGGCTTCAGACGCTGATGCGTCGTGGTCGCCGGATGCGTGACGAGGCTCTTGGCGTCGCCGAGATTGTTCGAGATCTTCGCCAGCTTCAATTCGTTGAGCACACGGAACGCCGCAGCCTTTCCGCCCTTGACCTCGAAGCCGACCAGCGTCGAGCCGCCACGCATCTGCTTCTTCACCAGCGCTGCCTGCGGATGATCGGCGCGGCCCGGGAAAACCAGGCGCGAGATCTTCGGATGGCTCGCGAGCACGTCGGCGATGCGCGCGGCGGTGTCGGTCTGCGCGCGCACGCGTACGCCCAGCGTCTCCAGGCCCTTGAGCAGGACCCAGGCGTTGAACGGCGAGATCGACGGGCCGGTCTGGCGCATGAAATTGTGGATGTGTTCGGCGATGAAGGCTTCCGACGACAGGATGATGCCGCCGAGGCAGCGACCCTGGCCGTCGATATGCTTGGTCGCGGAATAGACCACGACGTCGGCCCCGAGCGCGAGCGGGCTCTGCCAGATCGGCGTTGCGAACACGTTGTCGACGACGAGCCGCGCGCCGCCCTTGTGCGCGATCTCGGCAATCCCGGGAATGTCGAGCACGTCGAGCGTCGGGTTGGTCGGGCTCTCCAGGAAGAACGTCTTGGTGTTCGGCCTCACGGCGCGCTGCCATTGGTCGAGATCGAGACCGTCGACCAGCGTGGTCTCGATGCCGTAGCGCGGCAGCAGGTCCTGGATGACGTAGAGGCACGAGCCGAACAGGGCGCGGGAGGCCACGACGTGGTCGCCGGCCTTGAGAGGCGCCAGGATCGCCGTCGTCACCGCGGCCATGCCGGTCGCCGCCGAGCGGGCGGCTTCGGCGCCTTCGAGCTCGATCATGCGGCGCTCGAACATCGCGATGGTGGGATTGGAGTAGCGCGAATAGATGAAGCCCGGATCCTCGCCCTTGAACCGCGCCTCGCATTGCTCCGCGGTGTCGTAGACGTAGCCTTGCGTCAAGAACAGCGCCTCCGACGTCTCGCCATATTGCGAGCGCAGGGTGCCGGAATGGACCAGGCGGGTTTCGGGACGGTAGTTGGTGGTCGACTTCGACATAGGTACCTCCGACATGACCGTCTCGTCGAAAACGGTCACAAAAAAACCGGCCTGGATATATCCACGGGCCGGGATCACAGAGGTCCCCGGCCTGTTTAGCGACTTATTTAACGTGGCTGCAAGCCGGCCGGCTCAAATCACCACGGGATAAGTGATGCTCATATTCCGCAATGCCCTTTCCGTCAAGGCGTCCATCGGATAGCCGTAAAAGACTTGTATTTCCGGCATGTCCGGATGCATCTGACCCCTGATGAGGACCCCCGGTTGACGTTCACGGTCGCGCCCGACGCCAATGGTATCCTGCCCGACCGCATGATCGCGGCGATGGCGGCGGCGGGTCT
>NZ_AJQF01000079.1:0-8534 GCF_000261705.1 Bradyrhizobium genomosp. III
AGAGCCAGATCCAGCCGGCGAGCCTCGATCTGCGTCTCGGCGACATCGCCTATCGCGTCCGCGCCAGCTTCCTGCCCGGTCCCGGCGCCACCGTCGCCGAGCGCATCGACGAATTGAAGCTGCACGAATTCAGCCTCGCCGACGGCGCGGTGCTGGAGACCAACTGCGTCTACATCGTGCCGCTGCTGGAGAGCCTCGCGCTGCCGCCGGAGATCGTCGCGGCGGCGAACCCGAAGAGCTCCACCGGCCGGCTCGACGTCTTCACCCGCGTCATCGCCGACGGCACCCGCCGCTTCGACATGATCGGCGCCGGCTATCACGGCCCGCTCTATGCCGAGATCAGCCCGAAGACGTTTCCGGTGCTGGTCAGCGAGGGCTCGCGTCTGTCGCAGGTGCGCTTCCGCACCGGTGACGCCATCCTCAATGCCGACGAGCTCGATGCGCTTCATGCCGCCGAGCGCCTCGTCGATATCGACGATGCCGATCTCTCCGGCGGCGTCGCCGTCTCCGTCGATCTCTCCGGCGAGAAAGCGAACGGCTTCGTCGGCTACCGCGCCAAGCGCCACACCGGTGTGGTCGACGTCGATCGTCGCGCCGGCTATTCCGTCGAGGACTTCTGGGAGCCGATCTCGGCCCGCCCGGACGGCAGTCTGATCCTGGATCCCGGCGAGTTCTACATCCTGGCCTCGAAGGAAGCCGTGCAGGTGCCGCCCGACTACGCCGCGGAGATGGTGCCGTTCGACCCGCTGGTCGGCGAATTCCGCGTGCACTATGCCGGATTCTTCGATCCCGGCTTCGGTTATGCCGGCGCGGGCGGGCTAGGATCGCGCGCCGTGCTGGAAGTGCGGTCGCGCGAAGTGCCGTTCATCCTCGAGCACGGCCAGATCGTCGGTCGCCTCGTCTACGAGAAGATGCTGGCCCGCCCCGACGCGATGTACGGCCAACGCATCGGCTCGAACTACCAGGCCCAGGGCCTCAAACTATCGAAGCATTTTCGCGTGTAGCTGCCCATTCTACTGTCATGCCCCGGCTCAACCGGGGCATCCAGTACGCCGCGGCTTATCGGTTCAATCAATGCGGCCTCTGGGATACTGGACGCCCGCCTTCGCGGGCGATGACACCGGCGGAGGAAATGAAATGAGCAACCCATCCGAACTCGACGCAAAGATCGCCGAAGACGTCGCGGATGCGCTGATCTATTCGGACCGCTCCGGCACGATCATGCGATGGAACCGTGCAGCGACGGCTCTGTTCGGCTTCTCCGCAGCGGAAGCGCTGGGCCAGAATCTCGACCTGATCATTCCCGAGCACCTGCGCGCCGCGCACTGGAAGGGCTTTGAAGCTGCGCTGGCCAGCGGCAGCATGAAGCTTGCGGGCAGGCCGACACTGACCCGCGCGCTGCACAAGAGCGGTCGCAAGCTCTACATCGAGATGACCTTCGCGCTGGTGCGGGATTCCGGCGGCAACGTCCTGGGATCGGTCGCGATGGCGCGCGATGTCACTGAACGGGTCGAGCGCGAGCGCGCGGCCAAGACGCCACCGCAAACTTCGTGATGCGGAATTGGCGGGTGGCCACGCAGGGCGCTCTGCACGGGCGTCATGTTGCCTGCCGGAAGGTGCGGTGACACACTCGATCGCAACATGATCGGGAGCGAAACGAATGACCGCCGCAGCTGACGCCGCGCAGGAAGCTCAATGGAAGCGCTGGCGTGCGGTCGCCGACCTCTACCACGCCTATTTCACCGGCCTCATTCTCACCGTCGTCACGCGGCGCGGCACTGCGGATGCAGCGGAGTTCGTCTTCCGCGTGTTCCGCCGCCAGCAGCAGGAGCGCTTCCTGCCGGGGCTTAGGAAGCTCGGGATCGATCATCTGCCGCCGGCGGTGGCGGCCGCGCAATATCACTATCTCTCGAACTGGATCGGCGGCGTGCATGTCGAATACATGTATGAGAGCGACGTCAAGGCCTGGATCCGCTATCCGCCGCCGCGCTGGATCTGGAAGGGCACGGCGATCTGCGGCGTGCCGGGCGAGGTTTCCCGCGCCATGCTGCGGGGATGGCACGCCAATAATGGCGTCGCGCTCGGCGATCTCAGGCTCGGCTTCGTCTGCACCAAGCAGAGCGTCGACGGCCAGGACGGGCTGGAAGGCTATTATCACCAGTACGATCATCCGCTCGAGCTCGATCAGCGCCTGGTGTTCGCGCGGCATCTGGAAGCGCCGCTGTTCGAT
This sequence comes from Bradyrhizobium genomosp. III, assembly GCF_000261705.1. Lineage (NCBI taxonomy): Bacteria > Pseudomonadati > Pseudomonadota > Alphaproteobacteria > Hyphomicrobiales > Nitrobacteraceae > Bradyrhizobium > Bradyrhizobium genomosp. III. The sequence continues at coordinate 2,231 of NZ_AJQF01000079.1, forward strand.
GCGAAGACTGCGCCGGCTTTGCCGGTTGCGAGCTGGCCGAAACCGCGCCTTGAAAAAGCCTATCGCAACTATGCGATGGAATATGTGCGCACCGCGGCACCCGTGATGGTGCAGCTGTTCGGCCCGGAAGACGCCGGCTATCTGCTGCATCTCACCGGCAAGCTGATCGGGATGCAATATTTCGATGACGTCGCGGCCGCGCTGGCGATGAGCCGCGGCGGGGCGAGCGAATTCGCGTCGTTCCTGAACGCGCTGTTCGCGGCGCAGGATGACACGGCCGAGACCGCGCAATCCGAAGGCACGTTCGAAATCCGCCAGCAGAGCTGGAAGCTGATGGACGATGTCGCCGACTATCACGGCGCCTGCGCCAGGGTGCTGGAGGGATTGTTCGAAGGCCTGGCTGCGGGATGCGGGCGGCACATCGGCGTGCGCATGCGCGCTGCTGCTGGCGGCCGCGCGCCGCTGGTTTGGACGATCGAATAGCCTTCATCCATCGAAATGCGCTGCCGCAGGGCACGCCTGCAGCTGGCGCAGGTGGAATCGCTGCGAGCCGTGCTAACAAGCCTCTCGCCGCGCCTTCTGCGCGAAGAAAATAACCGGCACACCTACGCATTGCCGCGCCGCAAATGGCGCCCCCTGCCCCGGAGAGGACATGTCCGACATCGCCGAAATCCCGGTCGATGAGCAAGAGCGTCCGCTGCCGCCGCCCCCGCGGCCGCTACGAAGCGCGCTTGTAGACGGGCCGATCCTGCGCACGTTGCTCTCTCTCGCCTGGCCTAACGTGATCGCGCTCTCGGCCGGCACCTGTACGGTGATCGCGGAGACCTCCTATATCGGCCGGCTCGGCGTCGAGGCGCTGGCGGCGATGGCGCTGGTGTTTCCGACAATCATTCTGACCATGACGATGTCGGGCGGCGCCATGGGTGGTGCGGTGGCTTCCGCCATTGCCCGCGCGCTCGGCGCCGGGAACCGCGAACGCGCCGCCACGCTCGCCGCGCATGCGATCCTGATCGGTATCAGCTTCGGCCTCGTCTTCATGCTGGGCATGCTGATCTTCGGGCCGCGGGTGCTGGAAATGCTCGGCGGCCGCGGCGACGTGCTGACCCACGCTGTCGCCTACACGCAGGTATTTTTCGGCGGCGCCGTGCTGCCCTGGCTGCTCAACACCATGGCCGGCGTGCTGCGTGGCACCGGCAACATGAAGCTGCCGTCGTTCCTGATCCTCAACTCGGCGGCCTGGCAGATCGTGCTCGGCGGCACGCTGGGCCTCGGGCTCGGGCCGGTGCCGCAGTTCGGCATGCGCGGCGTCGCGGCCGGCGCGCTGATCGCCTATTCCATGAACATCTGCATCATGGGCTGGTACCTGTTCTCCGGTCGCGCGCGGGTTACACCGAAGCTGCGCGGCCTGCGCATTCAGTGGGCGATGTTTTTCGACATCCTGAAGGTCGGCGCGATCGCCTGCTTCTCGCCGCTGCAATCGGTGCTGACGATCTCGATCTTCACCCACATGCTGGCGAAGTTCGGCACCGCGATCCTCGCCGGCTACGGCATCGGTGCGCGGCTCGAATTCCTGCTGACCTCGATCGCATTTTCGTTCGGCATCGCCTGTGTGCCGATGGTGGGGATGGCGATCGGCGCAGGCAACATCGCGCGCGCACGGCGCGTCGCCTGGATCGCCGGTGCATCCGCATTCGTGGCCGTCGGCGCGCCGGCCTGCGTCGTTGCGATGTTCCCCGATCTCTGGATCAACATCTTCACCGACAGCGCGGCCGTGCGCGCGGCGAGCCATCAATATCTCTCGACGGTCGGACCGTTCTACGCCTTTTTCGGCATTGCCACGACGATGTATTTCTCCTCGCAAGGCGCGGCCAAGGTGATCGGGCCGGTGCTGGCGCAGACGGCGCGGCTGATCTACATCTCGGCGGCCGGCTGGTGGCTGTCGACACACGGGGCGACCGCGCAGAGCTTCTTCTGGCTGGCCGCAAGCTCGATGGTCGTGCTCGGCCTGCTCTCATTCTCCAGCGTGGTGCTGACGCGCTGGGGACCGCGCGCGAACAAGGCTGCGATCAGGCCGGCTCTCTCTCGCGCCGCCGATTAGCGATGCCTGTGGCGGCGATGGCCGCTACCGCCGCCGACATTGGCGAGCCGCATCAATTGCGGGATCATCGCCATCATGTCGCCGCCTCCGGCACCACCGAGCATGCCCATGATGTCGCCGCCACCAACGCCGCCATAACCGGCCGGCATGGTGCCGCCCCCCATCGGGGTGTAGCCGCCGTAATTGGGTGCGCCAAAGCCGCCGCCGAGATGGCCGCCGGACAGGCCACCGAGGCCGCCGCCGCCGTTCTCCATCATGCGGCTCATCATCGGGCCCATGGTCTGCATCATCATGGCGAAGCGGCGCTTGCCCATCTTCGCCTTCATCATCTCCAGCATCGGGGCCATCTGGGTCATCATGTCCTCGCCGCCGGCACCTCCGCCGCCGAGGAACTGCGCCTTCGCCGGCGAGCTCGCGACTGAAAACAGCAGCAGCACGGCGGCCGCCTGGCAAATCACCTTGTCCGCACCTCGCATGGCATGCTCCTCGCGTGCGTCGCGCCGCCGGGAGAGCGGAGCCAACCGGACGCACGCCGCGATGGTTAAGGCTGGCGAGGGCGGAGCTCTGTGAGAAAACTCACAGAGCCGCGTGGACCGCCGCTAAGCTGCAGCGGGCGGAAACGCTTTATGTATCGCAACGACGGCGTCCTTGGTCTGGCCCTGGACGTAGGCTGCAAGCTCGTTCGGCAGCATGTCGATGATCCACACCAGGCGGCTTCTCCGGTCGCCGTCGGCGATCACCTGCACCGAGGCGCTGTAATGCTGCAGCCGCTCGTTGTTGATGGCATAGACGAGGCGCTGCCGCGCGTCGTCGCAATCGACCAGCACTTCGCGCGCCACCGAACCGTTGGCGAACGTGACGATACGCGCATCGCCGTCGATCGTGCAGGCGGTGACGAAGCCGGGTGCCAGCCGTTCATGCAGCGCGCCGAAATCGCGCACCGCATCCCAGACGTCGCGTGCCGGGGCATTGATGGAGATGTCGTTGTGGATGGAGGCCATCGGGGAATTCCTATGATGTGGAGTTCGTAGGGTGGGCAAAGGCGCGCTCTTCGCGCGCCGTGCCCACCATTCATCGGCGCTCTCGCACGCGATGGTGGGCACGCTACGCTTTGCCCACCCTACGAGTGCTCGTGCGCGGCGGCTTCTACACACAAACCGCCTCGACATTATTGCCATCGGGATCAATCAGGAACGCCGCGTAGTAGGTCGGGCTGTAATCCTTGCGCGGCCCGGCGCCGCCATTGTCGCGGCCGCCGCTCTTCAGGCCTTCGCTGTGGAACGCCTTGACCGCGTCATGATTTCCGGCGCGGAACGCGATGTGCGCGCCGTCGGCCTTGCGGCCCTTGTTCAGGTGCAGCCACAGCCCCGGCTCGCCCTTCGGCCCGAAGCCGGCATAGCCGTCGCCGCTGGAGCACAGGACGTAACCGAGCGGCGCCAGCACCGCGGTGTAGAAGCGCGTCGCGGCGTCGAGATCGGCAACGCGAAGCCCGATGTGGTCGTACATGGTCGTCTCCATTTGCAAAGCGCGCCGAAAATGGCGCGCGCCCGGAGACGACCCTAGTCGGGGTGGAGCGGGCGGCTCTTGGAGAATCTTGCGCTCGGCAGCCGGCTAATTCGCCGGAACCTCCGACTGCCACCGGATCACCCGTTTCAGGTGATAGACGTGAACCCACATGTTCGTTCCGATCACGCTGACCGTTGCGACGATCAGGGCCGTGAGCTTCTGCGGGTCATGAAGGGCGAGGACGAGCAGGAACGCGGACAGGGCCGCCGTGACGCCGAAGCTGAACCAGAGCCCGATGAGGCGTGGTGCAAACCAGGCCGGCTGACCGTCGGTGCCCCATTGCATCGGAATCCTGCGCGAGGTGATCTGGCGGCCATAATAGACGGCACAGCCGGCGATGAAGGCAAGACCAACGGCAAGCGCGATCAGTGTGGCCGCAATCACATCACTCGGGGCACTGTTCATCTGCCGGGTCGCCGCATTTCAAAGAGCGTTGGTTCGCTCTTTGGTTGTAATATCGCGCGGCGTTCCGTAAGCCCAGTACGACGCGCCCGTCTGGTCAACAGACTATTACCCCACCATGCGGCCGACCTGTCTCAGTTGAGGACGAGGCGTTCGGCGAAGACGCTGCGCTCCCCGCGCGAGGCCTGGCGGAATTTGGTCGGCGATACGCCGGCAGCGCGGTGGAAGGTGCGGACGAAGTTGGAGAGATCGCCGAAGCCGACGTCATAGGCGACATCGGTGACCGCAATGTCGTCATCCGTGAGCAGCCGCGCTGCGTGCCGCAGCCGCGACCGCACCAGATATTGATGCGGGGTGACGCCGAGCACGCTCGAGAACTGCCGCAGGAAATGGAACGGGCTGAGGCCCGCCTGCTTTGCGGCCTGTTCGAGATCGACCTCGGCATGCGAATTGTCGTCGATCCAAAGTGCGGCCTCGACCGCGCGGCGGCGGTCGCGCGCGGTGGGGGTGGCCGGCTTGCACGCCTTGCCCGAAACGACGTCGACAAAACGGCCGGCCAGGATCTGGCCGACCTCGTCGAGGCCGATGTCGCTGTTGCCATCTGCCGCCGTCTGGGCGAGCTCGCCCAGCACCATCAATTCGGGTAGCGGCGGCGTGGCGCCGACCTGCCAGACCTCGCCCCGCCCGCCGAGGGCATCGACCATGTCCGCGCTGAGGAAGAACGACAGGCAGATATCGCCGCTGACATGCTCATGCGTGCAGGTGTATTCCTCGCCGGGCGCGCCGACCAGTATCGAGCCCGCCACCAGTTCGAAGAAACCGGCGCGGCAATGGCAGCCAAAGCTGCCCGAGCGGACATAGGCGATGGAATGCCCAGTGCGGCATTCGGCAAATGGCGTATCGCCCGGTCCCGCGTCGCAGCGAAACTCGGAAACGATCATCGATTGTGACGTCAGCAGTGTGGTCGCGTCCATGCCGCCTTATCTAGGTGGACGGCCTTGGTGGGGCAACCGGCAGCAGCACCTCGAACAGCGTCTTGCTGGCGACGGGATGGGCGCCCTCGAGTGCCAGGAGCCGCCGCTTGGAGATCACCCCGCCATAAGGCGAGAGCCGATCGGTGTAATTGCCGGCCTCCAGTACCCGGTGGCAGGGCACGATCAGCATGTAGGGATTTCTGGCGATCGCCTGTGCCACCGAATGTGCCGCGCCTGAAGCCCCCAGCGCCTTGGCGACCTCGTGATAGGTGCGCGTCTCCCCGCGCGGAATGGAACAGGCGAACTCGTAGACGCGGCGGTTGAAGCCGGGCACCCCGCCGGCATCCAGGCTGACCTCGGAAAAATCGGGATCGTTGCCCTGCAGCAGGCTCACGATGCCGTCGATCGCAAGCTCGGCATTGTCGGAGGGGCGCTGCTCGCGCGCCTCGGGATGGACCGCAAAGATGCGGCGGCGGGTGTCGATCTCCCGCGCCCCGGGCAATTGCACGGCCACCACGCCGGTGCCGCTCCAGATGATGCCGCAGCGCCCGATCGCCGTGTCGAATATCGAATAGCCACGCCCCACCATGCACACGCCCCACTCAGTGCACGTCTCTCCCCAGACACGAGATCATAACACCGCCACAATCCGGCGCACCCAAAATCTTGCCAAGACGTTAATAACCGGCCGGCTGGCTGCGCCAAACTGCTTGGCGGGAGGCGCCGTCTCGGCTAATCAGGACGGGCGCGCAAGCCGCGCATCCGCGGGCGTAGTTCAATGGTAGAACGGCAGCTTCCCAAGCTGCATACGAGGGTTCGATTCCCTTCGCCCGCTCCAAGCTTCCGATTGAAGTTTTCCATTCCGATCGATCTGGCAGGCGCGACCGCGTATTCGCGCGGTGCGTAAAATTCCAATATATTAGCCGCTGTCTCCGGCGCTTGCTGGTCCCTTGGCCTAAGCTCCTCACGCTTTGGCGGGTGCGGTCTCTGGCCGGGCAACGTTCGGATGAAGACCATGGACCAGCAAAAACTCGATCGCGCGATCGGGCGCCGCCTGAAGACGCTGCGGACGCAGGCCGGCATGACGTTGAACGAGCTCGCCGCACGCTCCGGCGTCAGCCGTGCCATGATCGGGCGGGTGGAGCGGGCGCAGAGCAGCGCGACGGCTGCGCTGCTGGGACGACTCTGCGCGGCGCTCGACGTGTCGCTCAGCGATGTCGTCGCGCTCGCCGAGAAGCCGCCGGAGCGCTTGGTGCGGCTTTCC
>NZ_AJQF01000080.1:0-9906 GCF_000261705.1 Bradyrhizobium genomosp. III
CGAGCGGCATCGAGATCATCGTCGTCGATTTGCCGGCCGGCGCGCGGGTACCGTACAGCCCCTGGGGCCGCAACGCCTTCACCCAGCAATTGCTGATGCTGGAGGGCGCGATCGCCGTGCACATCGACGCCAAGGCGGTGCGCCTGCGCGAAGGCGACTGCCTGGATTTCGACGTGATGCGCGCGGTGATCTTCGAGAATGAAACCAAGCAGGACGCGCGCTACATCATCATCACGCGGCGCGGCGCCTCCTACGGGAAGATGTGAGATCAGGGCAAGCCTATCGTGGCCTGTCGACAAGTCCGGTCAATGCTCAGGCCAATTGCGGCGGCTGGACCCGCTCGCCGGCCCAGGAGCTGAGCATTTGATGATAGAGCGTCGCGGACTGCCACAGGGCGCGTTGATAGAGCCTGCCTTTGTCCGAATCCCTGGCGATATCGCCGCGCGCGCTCATGACCTTGCCGCGAACGCTCGTTGTGGCGCCGTCGGTGAACGGCAACCATAGGCAAGGCGGCGGGGCCGCGCGTCCAGCGTTCGAGCGAGACGCGGGTCGGGCAGGGGGCGTGTCTACGGCTGTGGTTACAACCGTAATTTGAGGCTCGGCGGTGACGGTCCTCAAAATGAGTTGCGTACCTCAAAACGCCTCTGCTAACCTTCAGCGATGGCTGACACCCTCGCCGCGACCGCGCTGACGCTGAAGGACATCGCCCGCGAGGCGGGCGTCAGCCTGGCGACGGTCGATCGCGTGCTGCACAACCGCCCGGGGGTTCGGCCCGACACGGTGCGGCGCGTCAAGGCGGCGATCGAGCGCAACGCGTTCCAGCCGCATGTCGCCGCCGCCGAGCTCGCCCGCGGTCGCGCCCGCCGCTTTGCCTTCGTGATGCCGTCGGGGCCGAACCCGTTCATGCAGCAGATCGAGGCCTATCTCGGCGAGATGTCGGCCTGGCTCTCGGTTCGCCGCCTCAACGTCGAGATGGTCGCGACCGACGTGTTCGACCCCTCGGTGCTCGCAGGCACACTGGAGGCGCTGTCGGGTGACTACGACGGCGTCGCCGTGGTGGCGCTGGACCATCCGGGCGTCCGCGCCGCGATCAACGATCTCGTCGATGCCGGCACCAAGGTGGTGACGCTGGTTTCGGACGTGCCGTCCTCGCGCCGCCACCATTATGTCGGCATCGACAACATTGCCGCGGGGCGCACCGCCGGCGCGCTGGTCGGGCGGCTGGCCGGCCAAAGGTCCGGCAAGGTCGCGATCGTCGCGGGCTCGCAGGGCCTGCGCGACCATGCCGAGCGCATCTTCGGCTTCAACCAGGTGATGGCTTCGGAATTCCCCGGCCTCAGCGTGCTGCCGGTGCTGGAGGGGCGCGACGAGGACGATCGTTCCGAACAGGTGCTGGCGCGGCTGCTCGGCAAGCATGCCGACATCGTCGGCCTCTATAACGTCGGCGCCGGCACCCAGGGCGTCGCCAAGGCCTTGAGTGACAAGGCGTTGAGCTATGCCGGCCGCGACAAGGTCGTGTTTGTCGGTCATGACGTCACCATGCTGACGCGCCGGCTGCTGCTGCAGGGCGTGATGGATGCCGCGATCTCGCAGAACCCCGGACATGAAGCGCGCGCCGCCGTGCGCGTGCTGCTCGCGCTCGCCCGCGGCGAGCCGATCCTGCGCGAACAGGAGAAGATCAGGATCGACATCGTGATGCGGGACAATCTGCCTTAGCAGCAGATGAATATGGAACGGCCTGGCGGGAAGGCGACGCAAGCTCGCGCACCGCAATGGGTAAATGGGAGGACGATTTGTATCTCGGACTGGACATCGGCACCTCCGGCGTGAAAGCGGTGCTCGTGAGCGAAGCCGGCGCGATCCTCGCGACGGCGGCGCGCGAGCTTGCGCTGTCGCACCCGGCGCCGCTGTGGTCCGAGCAGGACCCCGATTCCTGGGTCGATGCAGCCATCGGCGCGGTCGACGATCTCGCCGGCCGCCATCCGCGCGAGGTGGCGCGGGTCCGCGGCATCGGCCTGTCGGGCCAGATGCATGGCGCGACGCTGCTCGACGAGAACGGACGGCCGCTGCGTCCGGCGATCCTCTGGAACGACGGCCGCTCGCAGGCCGAATGCGCCGTGCTGGAGCAGCGTTGCCCCTCGCTGCACGCGATGGCAGGCAATCTGGCGATGCCCGGTTTCACCGCCCCGAAGCTGTTGTGGGTCGCGCGGCATGAGCCAAAAATCTTCGCGCGCGTCGCAAAGGTGCTGCTGCCGAAGGCCTATGTGCGCTATCGCCTGACCGGCGAGTTGATCGAGGACATGTCCGATGCGGCCGGCACGCTGTGGCTCGATGTCGGTCTGCGCCGCTGGTCGCCCCTGCTGCTGCATGCCACCGGGCTCGATCTCCACCACATGCCGCGTCTCGTCGAGGGCAGTGAGGCGAGCGCGATGCTCGCACCGGAATTAACGCGGCGCTGGGGCATGGCGAAAGATGTCGTTGTCGCCGGGGGCGCCGGCGATAACGCCGCGAGCGCGATCGGGCTCGGCGCGATCGCGCCGGGCGATGCGTTCCTGTCGCTCGGCACGTCAGGCGTGGTGTTCCGCGTCACCGACCGGTTCGCGCCGGCGCCTGAAACGGCGGTGCATGCCTTCTGCCACGCGCTGCCCGGCCTCTGGCACCAGATGGGCGTGATGCTCTCGGCAGCGGCCTCGCTGGCCTGGCTCGCCGGCGTGATGGAGACGCCGGCCGCAGCGCTGCTGGCGCCGCTCGGCGAGCGCGTCGACGGGCCGAGCCCGATCAGATTCCTGCCCTATCTCGACGGCGAGCGCACGCCGCACAACGATGCCGCGGCGAGCGGCGCCTTCGTCGGCCTGCGCGGTGCGACCGGACGGACGCAGATCGTGCAGGCCGTGCTCGAAGGCGTGGCATTCGCCGCGCGCGACAATCTGGCGGCGCTGAGCGCGGCGAGCGGGCCTGTTGCCGAGCTCGATCTCGTCGGCGGCGGCTCGCGCTCGCCGCTATGGGCGCAGATCTGCGCCGATGTGCTCGGCATTCCCGTTCACCGCGTCGAGGAGGGCGAGGTGGGGGCGGCCCTCGGCGCCGCGCGGCTCGGCCGGCTCGCTGTGACCGGCGAGACACCGGCAGCGGTCTGCACCCGCCCGCGGCGGCTCGCGAGCTTCACGCCCCGCGCATCCGTCACTGAGGCCTATGACGAGGCCTATCGGCGATGGCGCGCGCTTTATCCCGCATTGAAGGAGTGCTCTTAAGTGAACGCGTCAGCCAAATTCTTCGATGCAACTGCACCTGTCGCCTTCGCCGGCAAGGATGCGGGACAGGCGCCCGCGTTCCGCTGGTACGACAAGGATCGCCTCGTGCATGGCCGCAGGCTGGAGGATCATCTGCGCTTTGCGGTCTGCTATTGGCATTCGTTCTGCTGGCCGGGCGGCGATCCCTTCGGCGGCGAGACGTTCCTGAGGCCGTGGCACCGGGGCGGTGACGCGATGGCGCAGGCGCGGGCCAAGGCCGACGTCGCCTTCGAGCTGTTCCGCCTGCTGGACGTGCCCTACTTCACCTTCCACGACGTTGATGCCGCGCCGGAAGGTAGCTCGCTCGCCGAGTCCGTCGCCAATCTCAATGCGATTGCCGATCTGTTCGAGGCAAAGATGGCCGCGAGCAAGGTCCGCCTGCTCTGGGGCACCGCCAACCTGTTCACTCATCGTCGCTACATGGCGGGCGCGGCGACCAATCCGGATCCGGAGATCTTCACCTACGCGGCAGGCCAGGTCCGCGCCGCGCTGGAGGTGACGCACCGGCTCGGCGGCCAGAACTATGTGCTGTGGGGCGGGCGCGAGGGCTACGAGACGCTGCTCAACACCGATCTCAAGCGCGAGCTCGACCAGCTCGGCCGCTTCATCTCGCTGGTCGTCGAGCACAAGCACAGAATAGGCTTCAAGGGGCCGATCCTGATCGAGCCGAAGCCCAAGGAGCCGACCAAGCATCAATATGATTTCGATGTCGCCACCTGCTACGGCTTCCTTGCGCGCTATGACCTCCTGAAGGACGTCAAGCTCAACATCGAGCAGAACCACGCCATCCTCGCCGGTCACTCCTTCCACCATGAGGTGGCGCTGGCCGAGGCGCTCGGCGTGTTCGGCTCGCTCGACGTCAACCGCGGCGACGATCTGCTCGGCTGGGATACTGACCAGTTCGCGATGAACGTCCCGGAGCTGGCGCTGGTGTTTCACGAGATCCTGAACCGTGGCGGCTTCACCACCGGCGGGCTCAATTTCGACGCCAAGATCCGGCGGCAGTCGATCGACCCTGATGATCTGATCCACGCCCATGTCGGCTCGATGGATGCCTGCGCGCGCGCATTCCTCGCCGCCGCCGACATGCTGGACGCCGGCGCCCTCACGGCGCCGCTCACCGAGCGTTACCAGGGATGGTCCGGCCCCGAGGGTCGGGCCATTCTCGGCGGCCAGCGTTCGCTCGCCGATCTCGCCGACCGCGCGCTTCGTCCCGGTTTCGACCCGCAGCCGCGCTCGGGCCGGCAGGAATATCTGGAATCCCTGGTCAACCGCTATGTCTGAGCGAGGCTGCTGATGGCAAAGGCTGACGCGACACCGGTCCTCGAGCTGACCGGCATCGGCAAGGAGTTCGGCGCGATCCGCGCGCTGCATGGCGTCGACATGCAGGTCATGCCGGGCGAGGTTGTCGGGCTGATGGGCGACAACGGCGCGGGCAAGTCGACCCTGGTCAAGATCATCGCCGGCAATTTCCGCCCCAGCCATGGCGAGATCCGCTTTGCCGGCAATGCGGTCCATTTCAGCCGGCCGGTCGATGCCCGCGCCGTCGGCATCGAGGTCGTCTACCAGGACCTCGCGCTGTCGGACAATCTCACGGCGGCGGCCAACGTGTTCCTTGGCCGCGAGCTGAAGCGCAGGTTCGGGCCCATCGCATTGCTCGACCACAAGGCGATGGCAGCGCGCGCGCTGGAGCTTTTCGGCGAGCTGCGCTCGGAGACGCGCCCCGACGATCTCGTCAAGCAGATGTCGGGCGGCCAGCGCCAGGCGGTCGCGATCGCGCGGACGCGGCTCTCCAATGCCCGGCTGGTGATGATGGACGAGCCGACCGCCGCGATCTCGGTGCGCCAGGTCGAGCAGGTGCTCGGCCTGATCCACCGGTTGAAGGAGCAGGGTGTCGCGGTGATGCTGATCTCGCACCGCATGCCGGATGTGTTCGCGGTGTGCGACCGCGTCATCGTCATGCGCCGTGGTGAGAAGCGGGCCGACAAGCCGATCCACCAGACCTCACCAGAGGAAGTCACCGCCCTCATCACCGGCGCTAAGGAGGCGGCGTGATGGCCATGCCCATGGAATCTCCGATCAGCTTCACCAATGTCGGCAAGATCAGGTGGTGGCAGCGCGGCATCTTCGCCTCCCAGACTGGTTACGTTCTGCTCGCGCTGGCGGTGCTGCTGGTGATCATGCATTTCGCCAGCCCCTATTTCTTCACCGAAGGCAACATGCAGAACGTGGCGAAGAACTTCTCGTTCATCGCCATCGCGACGCTCGGCGTCACCTTCGTCATCATCACCGGCGGCATCGATCTGTCGGTGGGATCGATGATGTGCTTCTCCGCCATGATCACCTCGATGGTGATGACCGAGCTGTCGGCGCCCGGCTCGCCAGCAGGCGCCTTGTTCGTGCACATGGCGGCCGACGGCAAGACCGCAATTGCCAACGTGCCGGGCCTGATCCTGCTGGTCTCGATCCTCGCCGGCCTCGGCGTGGCGCTGATCGCCGGGCTGGTCAACGGCTTCTGCATCGCGGTGCTCGGCCTGTCGCCCTTCGTCACCACGCTCGGCATGCTCTCGATCGTGCGCGGGCTCGGCTATGTCGTCTCCAACGGCCGCGGCAGCTTTCCGGGTGGGCCCGACGCCGATCGATTCTACGCGCTCACGTCGGGCGACGTGCTCGGCGTGCCCGTGCCCTTCATCTATCTCGTGGTCCTCGCGCTGACGATGGCCGTGGTGCTGCATCACAGCGCGTTCGGCCGCCACGTCTTCGCGCTCGGCGGCAACGAGAAGGCGGCTGAACTCACCGGCATCCCGGTCGTGCGGGTGAAGATAGAGGTCTATGTGATCTGCGCGCTCGCAGCCGGCCTGCAGGGCATCATCATCTCCGGCTGGCTCGGATCGGCGCCGGCCAACATGGCGACGTCCTACGAGCTCAACGTGATCGCGGCGGCTGTCATCGGCGGCGCCAACCTCGCCGGCGGCATCGGCGGTCCGCTCGGGGCCATCGTCGGCTGCGTGCTGCTGGAGGTGATTCGCAATGGCCTCGTGCTGGCGCAGGTCTCCTCCTACTGGCAGCAGACGCTGGTGGGCGTGATCATCATCCTGGCCGTGCTGGTCGACCGCATCCGCTCGCGGATGAGCTGACGTAACGTCGCTTCGGGAAGACAAATAAAATGTTGCCTGTCCGCTTCCCGGGCGCTTTCGAGAGGATAGGCACCAAACAAGGGTGGAGGAGACAATGAGGAAATTTCTTCTTGCCGGCATCGCTGTCGCAATGATGGCAACGCCGGCGTTGGCCGCGAACTACCGCTTCGTCATCGTGCCCAAGGCGATGAACAATCCGTTCTTCGACTTCGCGCGCGACGGCTGCCTGAAGCGAGCCAAGGAGCTCGGCAATATCGAGTGCATCTACAAGGGACCGGTCGAGCATGAGCCGGCGACGCAGGCCCAGATCATCCAGGACTTCGTCACCCAGAAGGTCGACGGTCTCGCCATCTCGGTCGCCGACGTCGCGGCCATGACCAAGTCGATCGAGGCGGCGACGGCGGCCGGCATCCCCGTCATCACCTTCGATGCCGATGCGCCCGGCTCCAAGCGCATCGCCTATATCGGCACCAACAACAAGGAGTTCGGCGTCGCGCTCGGCAAGCAGCTGGTGAAGATGCGCCCCGACGGCGGCAAATACGCCATGGTCTCGGGCGGCCCCGGCGCCAAGAACCTCGCCGAGCGCGTCGACGGCGTGCGCGAGGCGCTGAAGGGCTCGAAATGGACGGAGGTCGCGGGCTCCCCGACCTTCTGCAACGACGATCCGGCACTCGCGGTCCAGCAGATGACGGATATGCGCACCGCGACACCTGATCTCGCCGCCATCGTTCCCATCGGGGGCTGGCCGATGTTCGCGCCCGAAGGCTTCAAGGCCTTCGCCAGCAGGAACAAGAAGGACATCGATTCCGGCAAGTTCACGCTCGTCGTCGCCGATACGCTGAAGATGCAGCTCGAGCTGCTGCGCGACGGCTATGCCAACGCGCTGGTCGGCCAGCGTCCGTTCGAGATGGGCGAGAAGGCGATGGACACGCTGCTCGCCATCAAGAAGGGCGAGAAAGTGCCGGAGATCGTCTACACCGGCCTCGATCTCGTCACCAAGGACAACGTCGCGCAGATGTTGAAGTAGGAGCGTCCGCCAGCCCCGCGCTCCTGCGTGCCTCCCCCGCTTGCGATTTTTGCAAGCGGGGGAGATGATCTGGACTGTTGGAATGAAGACAAGGCAATGGGAATGAAACGGTCGCGGCTTGGTTCGCTCGACGTCACTTCAATCGGTCTCGGTTCCGCCCCGCTCGGCGGATTGTTCAGCCCGGTCAGCGATGCCGATGCGGAAGCCACGATCGCGCGCGCCTGGTCGCTCGGGGTGCGCTTCTTCGATACGGCGCCGCTCTACGGCTTTGGCCTCGCCGAGCGGCGATTGGGGGCCTTCCTGCGGCAACAGCCGCGCGACTCCTACGCCATCTCGACCAAGGTCGGCCGCCTGCTGCGCGCGCCCGATGGCGGCGCCGCCGAGGACGAACACTATAAGGGCACGCCGCGCGAGCGGCCGGTGTTCGATTTCAGCCATGACGGCGTGCTGCGCTCGGTGGAGGAGAGTCTTGCGCGCCTCGGGCTCGACGGCGTCGATGTCCTGCTGGTGCACGACCCTGATGATCACTATGACGACGCCGTCGCCGGGGCCTTCCGCGCACTCCAGCGCCTGCGCAGCGAGGGCACGGTGAAGGCGATCGGCGCCGGCATGAACCAGTCAGGCATGCTGGTCCGTTTCGCCGAGGCCGTGCCGGTCGATTGCTTCCTGCTGGCCGGGCGCTACACGCTGCTCGACCAGGGCGCGCTGGATGCGCTGTTTCCGCTCTGCGCGGCGAAAGGCATCGGCATCCTGCTCGGCGGCATCTACAACAGCGGCATCCTCGCCAATCCGCACACCAGCGCGAAGTTCAACTATCAGGACGCCGATGCTTCGCTGGTTGCGCGGGCGCTCGAACTCGACGCGCTCTGCCGCAAGCATGGCACCGAGCTGAAAGCCGCCTCGCTCCAGTTCTGCATGGCGCATCCGGCCGTCACGGTCGCCGTGATGGGCGCGCGCAACGCCGCGGAGGTTTCCGACAACATCGCGATGTCGGAGACAGCGGTGCCGGCGGCCTTTTGGCAGGAGCTGCGGGCACGAAACCTCGTCGATGCGCGCGCGCCGCTGCTGGGTGGGGCGTAGGCCATGATCATCGACGCGCATCAGCATTTCTGGGACCCGGCGCGCGCGGACTATCCCTGGATGGCAGCGGACGAGCTGACGCCGATCCGCCGCGCCTTCGGTCCGGCCGATCTTGCACCGCTGCTGAAGGCGAACGGCGTCGATGCCAGCATCCTGGTGCAATGCCGCTCCGCGCTGGAGGAGACCGAGGAATTCTTGCGCATTGCGCACGAAAATCCCTTCGTCGTCGGCGTGGTCGGCTGGGCTGATCTGACGGATGGTGCGCTCGGAGAAACGCTCGATCGGCTTCGTGCTTCACCCGGCGGCGACAAGCTGGTCGGAATCCGCCACCAGGTCCACGACGAAGCCGATCCCGATTGGCTGCTGCGCGAGGACGTTCAGCGCGGCCTCACCGCTGTGTTCGCCCACGATCTCGCCTACGATTTCCTCGTCCGCGCCCGCGAGCTGCCGTCGGCGATCGCATCCGCGCAGGCCTTTCCGCAAGCGCGCTTCGTGCTCGACCATGCCGCCAAGCCGCCGATCGCCGACGGCGGCAGCGAGGTGTGGGCCGATCGCATCGCCGCGCTCGGGGCTTGCGACAATGTCTGGTGCAAGATCTCCGGGCTTGCGACCGAAGCGGTCTGGAATGATTGGGATGCGGAACGCCTGTTTCCGTTCGTCGCGCACGCCGCAAGGTGTTTCGGCGAAGACAGGCTGATCTTCGGCTCGGACTGGCCGGTGTGCTTGCTCGCGGGGAGCTATGGCAAGATCAAGAGCGCGCTGGAGGCTTGTCTGGCGAAGCTTGGCCCGCAGCTGCGGGCCAAGGCTTTTGGTGTGAATGCGACGCGGGCGTATCGGCTGGCTATCGCAAGTTAGCGTCTGAGCGCGCTCTTGCTTCATGCCTCTCCTGGCAAAGCAGAAGAGGGGAAGCAGCGGCGTGCGCTCTTGTCTACTCGGACATCGGCTTGTCGGAGATGTCCCAGTCCTTGCCGGTGAAGGTGGTGATGAAGAGCGTCTTCATCGGCGTGTAGTCCTCGGGCGTGTAGCTGTAGGTGACGCCGTCGAGGAAGTAGGGCGAGTGGAAGCCCGCCAGCGTCGAAGCCTGCTTCAGCACGTTGGCGCGGGTGAGGTCGTCGCCGCAGCGGCGCAGGATCTCGCCCATGGTCACGGCCTGGCCGTAGCCGGCGAAGGCGATGGTGTTGTCGGGATCGATGGCCGGGGTGTACTTCTTGCGCAATTCCTCGAACGCCATCACGTCGGGGTCCTTCTCCCATTTGGGCAGGCCGACCTCCTTGTTATAGCGGATGGCGACGATGCCGGTGGCGTTCTCGAGGCCCGCGGCATTGAGGATCGAGCGGCCGGTCGAGCCGGCGGAAAGAAGCTGCAGCGGCTTTCA
>NZ_AJQF01000081.1:0-26341 GCF_000261705.1 Bradyrhizobium genomosp. III
TCGACTGCGACGAGGCCTTGCCGGTCGAGATGTTGTAGAAGACGTCGGCGCCCGACTTCGAGAGGTTGATGAGCTGGGAATCGACGGTCGGCTCGGTGAGATCGTAGGTCTGCTCCATGATCACCTTTGCGGTGCCGCCGGCGTCCTCCAAAACCTTCTTGAAGGGACCGAGGAAGTCGCGGCCGAAATCGTCGTTCTGGTAGAGGATGCCGATCTTGGCGTTCGGCTTCACGCTGACGACGTGACGGGCCAGGATGCGCGCCTCGGTCGGATAGAGCGGCAGGCCCGCCATCGTCCATTTGAACTCTTTCGGATTGTTCCACTTCGACGCGCCGGTGTTGAGCAGCAGCTGCGGCACGCCCTTGGAGTTCAGATATTTGTGCACGGCGGTCTGCGGCGCGGTGCCGAGCGAGCCGTACAGCGCGAGCACCTCCTCCTGCTCGACCAGGCGCCGCGTCGCCTCGACGCATTTCGGCGCGCTGTAGGCATCGTCCATGGTGAGAAACTTGACCTTGCGTCCGTTGATGCCGCCCTTCTCGTTCAGCATCTGGAAATAGGCCTCGCCGATGCGTCCCAACACGCCGTAGAGCGAGCCGGGGCCGGAATGCGGCACGGTCTGGCCGATCTTGATCTCGGTGTCGCTGGCGCCCGCATCGTATTTCTTCTCCGCAGCCCAGACGTAAGGGGCGGGCAATGTGGATGCGGCGATGGTGGCGAGCGCGGCGGCGCTGAAATCGCGTCGCGATGGATTCTTCGTCATTATTTGTTTCTCCCTGGCGAGGGCATTGTGCTGGCATCGCAGCTTGGCTCGCAAGTGGGAAGTCACGGCTTTGCGACGCAATGACGCTCAAATCACGGGGCGTTAGCGCCTAGACTCAAGTTTTCTCGGCCACGATCACGAGGCCGCGCACCGGCTCGTTATTCTCGATGCGCGGCGAGGCCGGCTCCAACGTCAGCAGCTTGAGGCCCGCCTTGGCGAGGGCGCCGCGCACATATTCCGCGGAGTGGGCATAACGCAGGCCTTCGCCGAGCACGATGCCGCTGCCATCATGCGTCTCCAGTGTGAAAGCGAGCACGCCGCCGGATACGAGCACGCGCCTGGCTTCGCTCAGCACCGGCGCGAGATCGGAGAGATAGACGAACGCATCCGCGGCGACGACGAGGTTCGCGCATCCATCGCCCTTGCTCCGCAGGCCTTCGATCATGTCGGCGACTTCGAGCTCGGCGTAGAGTTCGGTCGCACGCGCCTCCTTGATCATGCCGGGCGACAGGTCAATGCCGATGAAATGATCGACCTGCTTCGAGAATGCGGCGGCCGCAAGCCCGGTGCCGCAGCCGAGATCGATGGTGCGTTTGAAGAAGGCCGGCTTCTTCGCGGCGACCCGCGCGGCCACCACCGCCTTGAAGATCAGCGCCGGGGCGCGATAGTCGAGATCGTTGACCAGCGTGTGCTCGAAGCGCGGGGCGTACTGGTCGAACAGCGCCTGCACATAGGCCTTGGGCATCTCCGACATCTCGGCGTCGCCGAGCCGCATCAGATGCAGGCCAGCGCCGTGCTGGTCCTCGGGATCGGACCTCCGCGCTTCTCGAAATGCGGCGATCGCCTTGTCGCGCTCGCCGAGTTGCTGACGGATTTCGCCGAGCGTGAACCAGGCCGAGGTGAAGTTCGGCGCGAGCTCGATCGCCTGCTCTATGAGGTCAGCGGCGGCGGGCAGATCGCCCTTGAGCTGGAGGTCGCGTGCGAACTCGAAGCGGCGGTCGGCGATGAGATCGCCGGAAGTCTGGAACAGGCGGAGCGGCATTGGGAACCATCTCGTCATTGCCGGGCTTGACCCGGCAATCCATCAAAAAGAGGACTCTTTAAGAGGATGGATGCGCGGGTCAAGCTCGCGCATGACGGCTTAATTTGGAGCAGCCCCTTCCTATATGTCTCACATGCGTCCGCAAGACATCCTGCTGCCAGTTGCTGCCGGCCTGTGCTGCAAGCCCGGCGGCTTCCATATCGACCCCGTCCGGCCGGTCGAGCGGGCCGTGATCACCCACGGCCATTCCGACCATGCCCGCGCCGGCCATGGTGCGGTGCTGGCGACGCAGGAAACGCTGGACATGATGCGGCTGCGCTATGGCGAGAATTTCGCCGGGTCGACGCAAGCCATCAGCTATGGCGAGGAGATCCGGCTCGGCGATGTCTGCGTGAAATTCCACCCGGCCGGCCATGTGCTGGGATCGGCGCAGATCGCGGTGACCTGCAAGGACACCTGCATCGTCGCCTCCGGCGACTACAAGGACGCGCCCGATCCGACCTGCACGCCGTTCGAGCTGGTGCAATGCGACGTCTTCATCACCGAGGCGACGTTCGGGCTGCCGGTATTCCGGCATGGCGATGCGAGCGACGAGGTCAAGAAGCTGCTCGCCTCCGTCGCGCTGTTTCCCGAGCGCGCGCATCTGGTCGGCGCCTATTCGCTCGGCAAGGCCCAGCGCGTGATCGCGCTGCTGCGCGCGGCCGGCTATGACGCCCCGATCTATCTGCATGGCGCGATGGAGAAGATCACCGAGTACTATCAGAGCCGGGGCATCGATCTCGGCGAGCTCAGGCCGGTGAAGGGCGTGAAGAAGGCGGCGCTCGCCGGGACCATCACGCTGGCGCCACCCTCGGCCACTTCCGATCTCTGGACGCGGCGCTTTCCCGATCCGGTCACTGCGTTCGCGTCAGGATGGATGCGCGTGCGCGCCCGGGCGCGGCAGCGTGGCATCGAGCTGCCGCTGGTGATCTCCGACCACGCCGACTGGGACGGCCTCACCGCCACCATCGCCGCGACCGGTGCCGGCGAGATCTGGGTCACGCACGGCCAGGAAGATGCGCTAGTGCATTGGTGCCAGAGCAAAGGCCTGAAAGCGCAGCCGCTCGACCTCGTCGGCTATGGCGACGAGGAGGAGAGCGAGACGCCGCTTCCAGACGAGGCCGAAGCATGAACCGCTTCGCCGAGCTGCTGGACCGTCTCGCCTACGAGCCCGGCCGCAACAACAAGCTGCGGCTGCTCACCGGCTATTTCCGCGAGGTCGGTGACCCCGACCGCGGCTACGCGCTGGCTGCGCTCACCGGCGCGCTCAGCTTCAAGCACGCCAAGCCCGCCCTGATCCGCGATCTCATCGCATCGCGTACTGATCCCGTGCTGTTCGGGTTGAGTTACGATTACGTCGGCGATCTCTCGGAGACGGTGGCGTTGATGTGGCCTCGGCGCGCGGGGGACGGTGAGCAGTCTTTTCCGGGCCCCCTCTCTCCCCCGCCCTCCCCCACAAGGGGGGAGGGAGCGCAGCGGAGTGCGGCGCTGTCAGCGACCACAACATTTTTTAGTGATTCCCAAGGTGAGGGACGCACGAGCTTCTCCGTTCCCTCCCCCCTTGTGGGGGAGGGGCAGGGAGGGGGGTACTCCGGGCGAGATGCTGATGAGTCCCCTCACGCCCGCAACCACAACGACCCGCCGCCCCCAACTCTCACCGAAGTCGTGACCACGCTTCGCACCCTCGGCAAGACCGAGCTGCCGAAGCAGCTCGAGCGCTGGCTCGACGAGCTCGATGAGACCGGGCGCTGGGCGCTGCTGAAACTCGTCACCGGCGCTCTTCGCATCGGCATCTCGGCACGGCTGGCGAAGACCGCAGCGGCCGCGCTCGGCGACAAGGACCCGCACGAGGTCGAGCTGATCTGGCCGGGGCTCGCGCCGCCCTATCTCGACCTGTTCGCCTGGCTGGAGGGCCGCGGCGAAAAGCCGGTCAACCGCGATCCCGCACCGTTCCGCCCGGTGATGCTGGCGCATGCGATCGAGGACAGCGATTTCGCCGCGCTCGATCCCGCCGACTACATCGCCGAGTGGAAATGGGATGGCATTCGCGTGCAGGCCGTCGCCGGCCGGGACGAGCGCGGCCACACCACGGCGCGGCTCTATTCACGTACTGGCGAGGACATCACGGGGAGCTTTCCGGATCTCGTGCCGTCGCTGCGCCTTCCGGGCGCGATCGATGGCGAGCTGCTGATCCTGCGTGAGGGCCGTGTGCAGAGTTTCAACGTCCTGCAGCAGCGGCTCAACCGCAAGGTCGTCTCGCCCAAGTTGATCAAGGAATTTCCGATTCACCTGCGTGCTTACGATCTGCTCGGCGACGACGAGAACGATTTGCGCGAGCTGCCGTTCGCGGAACGGCGCGAACGGTTGGAGACCTTCATCAAGAAGCTCGGCGATCCCCGCATCGATCTGTCCCCCACCGTTGCCTTCTCCAGCTGGGAAGCTTTGACTGCCGCACGCGCCGATCCCGCAAGTGCCGGTGCCGGCGAAGACGCGGACGCCGTCGAAGGCGTGATGCTGAAGCGACGCGATGCGCCTTATCTGCCCGGACGTCCCAAGGGCCAGTGGTGGAAGTGGAAACGCGATCCGCACATCATCGATGCCGTTCTGATGTATGCGCAGCGCGGTCACGGCAAGCGCTCGTCCTTTTATTCCGACTACACGTTCGGCGTCTGGACCGCGGGCGAGGGCGGCGACGAACTGGTGCCGGTCGGCAAGGCCTATTTCGGCTTCACCGACGAGGAGCTGCTGCAGATCGACCGCTTCGTCCGCCGCAACACCACGGAGAAGTTCGGCCCCGTCCGCCATGTCGTGCACGAGGGCGACAAGGGCTTGGTGCTGGAGGTGGCGTTCGAGGGCCTGCAGCGCTCGCCGCGACACAAATCCGGTGTCGCCATGCGCTTCCCCCGCATCAGCCGCCTGCGCTGGGACAAGCCGCCGCGCGAGGCCGATCGGCTGGAGACGCTGGAGAGGATGCTGAAGGCGGACGCGGCGGAGGTCGAGGTGTGAGGTGCGTGATCCTGAGCGCACGCCTCGTCCTTCGAGACGACCGCTTCGCGGTCTCCTCAGGATGAGGCTAATCGGCATCGGTGCGCGTTGAAACTGCTGCCGCGCACTCCGTCCTCATCCTGAGGAGCCCGCCTAAAGCGGGCGTCTCGAAGGATGGCGGCCGCGAAAAACTCTCATTGGGCTGCGGGAGAGACAAACCGACCGTCGAATTAAACTCCCGTAACCCGATTGACGCCCTGTTGCGGGTTCCCCATCTGCCTCGCCGTGCCCTATAATGGGTCGAATCCGCCTACAGGAGTTTGAGATGGTCCAAGACGTCAGAGATTTGCCGGCCGGCCGCAACGACGGGCTGAACCGCTTTCTCGGCGGCTCGCCGCTGGCGGTCGCGTTTCGCCTGGTCCTGCTCTCGATCCTGGTCGGCGTCGTGCTCGCGGCGATCGGCTTCGATCCCTGGAACATCCTCACCAGCATTCGCCTGTTGTTCCAGCGTCTGTGGGATCTCGGCTTCGACACCATCAATTGGCTGTGGCGCTACTTCCTGCTCGGCGCAGTCATCGTGATCCCGATCTGGCTGCTCTCGCGCGTGTTCGGCACGCCGCGCCGGTAGAGTTTTGGGAGCCCCCCCAGCCGATGCAATTGCGCTTTGTCGGCTGCGGCGATGCTTTCGGCTCCGGCGGCAGGCTCAACACCTGCTTCCACGTCTCGGGGCGCGAGGCCAACTTCCTGATCGATTGCGGCGCGTCGGCTCTGCCGGCGCTGAAGCGGCTTGAGATCGCGTGCGAGGACATCGATCTCATCCTGATCACGCATTTCCACGGTGATCATTTTGCCGGGCTGCCGTTCCTCCTGCTCGACGCCCAATTCTCGCGGCGGACGCGGCCGCTGACGATCGCCGGCCCGCAAGGTATCGAGACGCGGCTGCGTGAGGTGATGGAGGTGCTGTTCGAGCACTCCTCGAAGACACAGCAGCGCTTCGAGCTAAATGTCGTCGAGCTCTCGCCCGAGCAAAGCCGGACTTTCGGTGCCGTGACGGTGACGCCCTATCCGGTCGTGCACGGCGAATCCGGTGGCCCCTTCCTCGCCTACCGCATCGAGGCCGAGGGCCGCACGCTCGCCTACAGCGCCGATACCGAATGGACCGAGACGCTCATTCCGCTGGCGCATGGCGCGGATCTTTTCATCGCTGAAGCCTATATGTACGAGAAGGTGGTCAAGAACCATCTCAGCCTGAAGACCTTGGAACAGCATCTGCCCGCGATCGGCGCCAAGCGGCTCGTCCTCACCCATATGAGCGACGACATGCTGTCGCGCCTCGAGGCTCTGCCTCATATGGCGGCCGAGGACGGCATGGTCGTCGTGTTCTGACCATGCACGCGCCCGTCCATCCCAAAGTCGGCACACGTGAAGTGTTCGCCATCGCCGGTCCGGCGATGGTCGCGAACCTGACCACGCCGCTGATCGGCATCGTCTCGACCACGGCGATCGGCCGTCTCGACGATGCCGCGCTGCTTGGCGGCGTGGCGATGGCCTCGGTGATCTTCGACTGCCTGTTCTGGCTGTTCGGCTTCCTGCGGATGAGCACGCTCGCCTTCACCGCGCAATCGCTGGGCGCGGGTGACACGCGCGAGCCGACCGCGATCCTGGCGCGCGGCTTCATCGTTGCCGGCCTGATCGGCGCCGCGCTGATCGTGCTGCAACTGCCGCTGGCCGCTTTGCTGTTCGACCTCATGGGCGGCAGCGAAGGTGTGACGCAGGCCGCGAAGACCTACTTCAAGATCCGGATCTGGTCGTCGCCGTTCGCGCTCGCCAATTACGTCATCCTCGGTTGGCTGATCGGCCAGGCCCGCGCCAATTCAGCCTTGATGCTTCAGGTCGTCATCAACCTCGTCAACATGGCGGCGACGATCCTGCTGGTGCTGGTCTACGACACCGGCATCGCCGGTGCCGCGGTCGCCGCGCTGTTGTCGGAAGCGGTCGGGTTCGCCCTCGGCGTGATCGTCTGCCGCCATTATGCCGATGGCGGCTTCGCCGTGCCGTACGCGACCCTGCTCGACCGGCAGAAGCTGTTGCGGTTGCTGGCGGTGAACACCGACATATTGATCCGCACTGCGGCGCTGATCGCCGTATTCCTGTTCTTCACCGCCAAGGGCGCGCAGGCCGGCGACGTCACGCTGGCCGCCAACTCGGTACTCAACAATTTCCTGCTTGTCAGCGCTTTCTTCCTCGACGGTCTCGCCAACGCAGCGCAGCAGCTCTGCGGCCGCGCCGTTGGCGCGCGCGATGCAACGGGCTTTGCGGATTCGACCCGGCTGGTGCTGCTATGGGGCCTCGGCTTCGCGCTGGTGGTGTCGGGACTGTTCGCGCTGTTCGGGCCGCATTTGATCGATTTCATGACGGCGAGTGACGACGTCCGCCGTGCCGCGCGCGAATTCCTGCCGTTCGTCGTGCTCGCGCCGATCCCCGGGGTATTCGCCTTCGGCTTCGACGGCATCTATATCGGCGCGACCTGGGCGCGCGAGATGCGCAACCTGATGCTGGCTTCGCTGCTGATCTTCCTCGCCGCCTGGTGGGCGCTGCAGTCGCTCGGCAATGCCGGACTGTGGTGCGCGCTGATGGCTTCCTACCTCTCGCGCGGTGGCTTGCAGGCCGCACGCTATCCGGCGCAGTTCCGGGCGACGTTCTCGAAATCATAGCTCTCGTGTCCCGGACGCGCTGCAGCGTGAAACGCTGCTGCGCAGAGCCGGGACCCATTCCTCTCGAACTCGCCGTCACATGGGCCCCGGCTCTGCAGCGCACCGCGCCGAAGCCGGCGCGCTGCGCTGCGTCCGGGGCACGAGAGCGCCTTACATCCCCGGCCAGTCTTCCGCCGTGAGGGTCGCCGCATCCGCGCCGACGATCTCGGACAGGGAATCCCGCCCGGTGCGAAGCAGCGTCGAGGTGAGGTCGCGCTTGATCTCGTCGACGAGGCCGAGGCCCTTGTAGATCAGCGACGAATAGAGCTGGATCAGGCTCGCGCCGGCGCGGATCTTCGTCAGCGCGGCACCGCCCGAATCCACGCCGCCGACGCCGATCAGCGGGAACGCGCCCTCGACGCGCACATAGGTTTCCGCGACCATGCGCGTCGACAGGCGGAACAGCGGCCGGCCGGACAGGCCGCCTTGCTCCTTGGCGCGCATCTCCTCCCGCAGCGTGCTCGGCCGCGCGATCGTCGTGTTCGACACGATCATGCCGTCGACCCGGCGCGAACGCGCCACCTGCACGACGTCGTCGAGCTGGGCGAGGCTCAGATCCGGCGCGATCTTGAGCAGCACCGGCGTGTCGCCAGCCTTCTGCCTGACACGCTCGCGCGCGTCGATCACCCTTGCGAGGAGATCGTCGAGCAGGGCGCCTTCCTGCAAATTGCGCAGGCCCGGCGTGTTCGGCGAGGAGACGTTGACGGTGAAATAGCTCGCGACCGGCGCAAAGGTCTCGATCAGCTTGACGTAGTCGGCGACGCGGTCCGGCGAATCCTTGTTGGCGCCGACATTGACGCCGACGATGCCGCCGTGCTGCGCGCGCGCGGCAAGCCGGCGCAAGGCGACGTCGGCGCCGTCATTGTTGAACCCCATGCGGTTGATGACGGCCTCGTCGCGCTCCAAACGAAACAGCCGCGGCCGCGGATTGCCGCTCTGCGGCTTCGGCGTCACCGAGCCGATCTCGACGAAGCCGAAGCCGAGCCGCAGCAATGCGTCCGGCACCTCGGCGCTCTTGTCGAAGCCCGCGGCCATGCCGATCGGATTGGGAAAGTTGAGCCCGAAGGCGCGCATCGCGAGCTTGGGATCGTCAGCGCGCGGCTTGACCGGCGGCAGGAAGCGCAGGCCCTGGATCGCGAGGCGATGGGCGTCTTCCGGATCGAGCCAGCGCAGCACCGGCAGCGAAAAGGCGTCGAAAGCGCGGATCACGGCAGCAGCTCCGGAGTGTCGTGGCCACCGTCCGAGCGGATGTTGAGGTTCATCACCGACAGCACCGCGCCGAGGTCGAGCTCGCCATAGAGATGTGGAAACAGCTCGTCATTGCGCGAGCGCTCCCAGCGCAACTCGCTGCCGAGTGCGTCGCCATCGACCTCGACCAGGAACAGCGCGCGCTGTCCGACATAGTGCTTGCGCAAGGTCTCGGGAACCTGGGCAGCGGTGGAGAAATGGATGAAGCCGTCGCGCGCATCGTCCGCGCTGCCCCGGTAGACACCTTGCCGTTCCGCCTCGCGCCAGGCCGAGGCCGGACAGATTTTGTAGATCTTGACCACCGCTTGCGCAGCCCTGTTTGCTCTTTGAGTCAGCTCTTTGAGTTTCTTGGGTTTTTTCGCCGCGTGCGGGTCCCCGAAACCCGGGCGCGACCGTAAAGGCCGCCCCTTCCGAACTCAAGGCTTAGAGCCTATTCCGTTCCGATGAAATCGGAACGGGGCTCTAGATTCCTATTTTGGCGCGTTTTTCCAGAGGCGAACCGCTATCCACATCGCTTGAAGGCGCGCCTGCCCACCGCCTCTTGCGCGAAAAACGGAAAACCGGTTGATTTGAGGATAGTTTTCCTGAGTTGCGACGGGCTGGACCTTGCATGGTCAGACAGGCCAAAGCGCAGAGGATACTGACGCACGACCAGATCTGGGTCGCCCTGGATCGGCTGGCGGCGCGCGCCGGTCTGTCGCCGTCCGGCCTTGCCAAGCGCGCCGGGCTCGATCCCACCACCTTCAACAGGTCCAAGCGCGTCACCTCCGACGGCCGCGAGCGCTGGCCCTCGACCGAATCGATCGCAAAGGCACTGGCCGCGGCCGACTCCTCGATCGAGAGCTTTGCGCGGCTGATCGACGATGAGGCCGGCGACGGTCGCTCGGTACCGCTGCTCGGCTTCGCGCTGGCCGGCGCGAGCGGCGCTTTCGATGAGGCCGGCCTTCCATCCGGCAAGGGCTGGACCGAAACCGCGCTTCCCACCGAGGACAGCCACACCTTTGCGCTGGAGATTTCCGGCGATGCGCTGCTCCCTGCCTATCGCGACGGCGACCTCATCCTGGTCTCACCCGGCGCACCGATCCGCAAAGGCGACCGCGTGGTGGTGAAGACCAAAGGGGGCGAGGTGGTGGTCGCGACGCTGGGGCGCCGCACCGCGAAGGCGCTGGAGCTTCAGTCGTTCGATGCGTCGCAGGCCGGGCGCACGATGGCGGCGAGCGATGTGGCGTGGATCGCGCGCATCATGTGGGCGAGGCAGTGAGGGCGAGGGGACGCTCACATGCAGCGCAGTCAGCGCATCCACGGAGCTCTCACAGCACTTCGAAGATCTTGTAGGCGACGGCACCTTCGACGAGGTAGCCCTTGCCGACGCAGACGATGTCGTTGAGCCAGGCATAGGTTTGCGAGCCGGTCTCGAACAGCGGATTGGTGCGAAAGTAGTATCCGGCGGGATCGACCTTGGTACGTCGCGCGGGATCCGCCATCTCGGCGCGCAAAGACTGCGGCGTCACCCAGCGGCCGCCATAGGTCATGTAGATCAACTCGCCATCATGGGTCCGCAACGACAGGCGCACATCGAGGGTCATGGTGCCATCGGCGCGGAACAACGCCCAGTCACCACCGCCCCGCAGCACCTCACCGCGCAGGCGCGGCCCTTCGAACGAACCCTTGGCCGCCCCGAACAGCACGCGCTGCCCGATCGGCCCGGCGCCGAAATTGATGCGCGGATCGAGGTCGACGACGATGTCGAAGAGAAGCCTGGTCGCGAGGTCACCGACGGGCTTGATGCGGGGATCGGCCATGGTCTGACGCTCCTGTTTCGTGGATGGTGTTGCGTCGGCGAGCTACGCTGCCTGCGTGGCTTCGCCGAACAGCTTGCGCCTGACCACGTCGGTCGAAACGCCGGATTGGGCGCAGAGCTCGGAGAGATCGAAGACGAAGCGCTCATGCGCGATCTTGTCGTCGCGAAAGGCGAAGGCGATGAACACGGCCAGCTCCGCGCGGCGCCCGTTGGGCTCGGCCCCGAAGCGATCCCCCGTCATCGTCATCCGCGCGGTGCCCCAGCAGACCAGCGTGTCGGCGGAATTGGCGTGGCCGTCGAGGGTGACGTGATAGTCCGGGAAGGACTTGAAGAAGCGCGTCAGGATGCGCTGGTTTTCGGCGAGGCCTCGCGCCCTGGTGCCGAAGGCCGGCGTCTCCAGCACCATGTCGGGATGCAGAACCTCCAGCGCCGCTGGGATGTCCTGCCGGCTCTTCGCGATTGCCAGCCTTTCCGCCAGCTCGAACATGCACTTGCCGTCCATGGCCCGTTTCCAAACATTTCAAGTGTCTAATACATACATCATGTATGTTATATGCGGTTTGATACCAACGCGTCAAGCGTTAGGTTGCGCGCGATGCGGGCAAAGGATCCTCCGAGAAGTCGTCGGGAAGAGTACAGCGAGGCCACCAGGCAGGCGCTGCTGGATGCCGGCCGCGAGGCGTTTGCCGCCAATGGATTTCAGGCGGCGGGCATGGAGGCGATCTCGCGGACGGCGCGGGTCACGCGCGGCGCGTTCTACCATCACTTCGCGGACAAGAAGGCGCTGTTTGACGCCGTCGTAGTCGCCATGCAGCGCGACGCGGCCGCCAGAATCGAGGCCGCGGCGCGCAACGAGCGCAAGATCTGGGATCGCCTCAGCGCCGGCATCGACGCCTATCTCGACGCCTGCGAAGAGGCGGACTACGCGCGCATCGTCATCCAGGAAGCGCAAGCCGTGCTCGGCGAGCCGCGCTATCGCGAGATCGAGGAAACCTATCCGACCGCGCTCCTGATCGCGACCCTGCGGGCCCTGAAGCGCGATGGCGAGTTGCACGCGGACGATGTCGATCTGCTCAGCCGGATGATCGACGCCATGATCTGCAAGATCGGATTGCTGCTGCCCCACGCCGACGATTCCAGGAAGCTGCGCAGAAACGGACAGAAGATCGTCGCCGCCGTGCTGGAGACCTTTCGCCAGAAGGTCTGAATCCGCTCCCGGCCCGCGATCGCCCTGCATCGCCATTGCGACTCACCGCCGCTCTCGCATAGGTTGCGGCCGATATTGCCGATCCAATTCATCTTAGGGGAATATGATGAATCGCCGTCACGCATTGAAGGCTCTGGCGGGTCTTGCGCTTTGTCCACTCTGCAAGCCGGCCTTCGCCGCCGAAGGCGCGCATTGGAGCTATGAGGGCGTCGGCGGCCCGGCCAAATGGGGCGATCTCGATGCGGCCAACAAGGCCTGCGCGGTCGGCCTGCAGCAATCGCCGATCGACATCGAGGGGACGATCAAGTCGCAATTGCCGGTTCTGAAGCTGAACTGGGGCAAGAGCGCCGACACCATCGTCAACAACGGACACACGATCCAGCTCAACTTCGCCGAAGGCAGCACGTTGATGCTCGGCGACGTCAACTACAAGCTTCTCCAGGTGCACTTCCACCGGCCGAGCGAGCACATGATCGGCGGCAAGAATTTCCC
Organism: Bradyrhizobium genomosp. III; assembly: GCF_000261705.1. Classification (NCBI taxonomy): domain Bacteria; kingdom Pseudomonadati; phylum Pseudomonadota; class Alphaproteobacteria; order Hyphomicrobiales; family Nitrobacteraceae; genus Bradyrhizobium; species Bradyrhizobium genomosp. III. The sequence continues at coordinate 12,328 of NZ_AJQF01000081.1, forward strand.
GATGGAGGCGCATTTCGTCCATCGCAACGAAGCCGGCGGCCTCGCCGTGGTCGGCGTGCTGATGGCCGAGGGCAGGCCGAACCCGGCCTTCGGCAAGATCGTCAAGACCATGCCGGCGGCGGAAGGCCCCGCGGTGAAAGCGGATGCGGGCATCGATCCTCACGCCATGCTGCCACCGAGGCTCAGCTACTTCCGCTATCCCGGCTCGCTGACGACGCCGCCCTGTTCGGAAGTGGTCGAATGGCTGCTGCTGACCACCCCGATTCAGGTGTCGGCCGCCGAGGTCGCCGCGTTCGCAAAGCTCTATCCGATGAACGCGCGCCCGGTGCAGAAGGATAACAGGCGCTACGTATTGCGCTCGGCCTGAGCGAGCGCTCCAATGAGCGCTGTCGTCCCGGCGAACGCCGGGACCCATACCGCGTGATCTCTCGGAGAGTGGCGGTCTTCGTACCAACGCAGGCGCAACTACGAATCTTCGCCCAACTTCTCCCTGTGGTTATGGGTCCCCGCTTTCGCGGGGACGACGATGGAGAAAGCCGTGGCCTCACGCGCTCCGCGCCAGCGCGCCGTCGATCATGTTGACCGCGTTCTGCACACCGTACACCGCGACGAAGGAGCCGAAGCGCGGGCCCTTCTCCTGGCCGAGCAGTACTTGATAGAGCATGTTGAACCAGTCCAGCGTGACCCCGGGACGGCCGTCCTTGCCCTTCTTGACCTGATCGAGGAAGGGCTCGCGGCGGCCGATCTCGTAGACGACGTTCTGGATGTCCTCGGCAGATGCGTCCTGCGCAAGCTGTGACAGCGCATCGCGCAGATCCTGCAGTGCGCTGCGCTCGGTGTCCGTCGGCACCCGGAACTGCTTCGTCGGCGCGACGAAGTCGCGGTAGTAATTGATGGCGTAGCCGACCATCGCATCGAGCTTCGGATGCGTCTGCGGCGAGACGCCCGGACGATAACGGCCAATGAAGCCCCACAGCGTCTCGGCATTCTCCGCGTTCGACGACGACACCAATGTCAGCAAAAGCTGGAAGGTGACGGGCATGTCGCCCTGCGGCGGCTTGCCGTTGTGGATGTGCCAGACCGGATTGCCGAGCTGCTGCTTGTCATCCTGCCGGGCAAAGCCGTCGATGAACTGCTGATAGTCGTCGACGTTGCGCGGGATGACGTCGAAATACAGCCGCTTGGCCGCCTTGGGCTCGCGATACATGAACAGCGACAGCGATTCCGGTGAGGCGTAGCGCAGCCATTCGTCGATAGTGAGGCCGTTGCCCTTCGACTTCGAGATCTTCTGGCCCTGCTCGTCGAGGAAGAGCTCGTAGTTGAAGCCTTCGGGCGGCGTGCCGCCGAGCGCCTTGGCGATTGCACCGGAGAGCTTCACCGAATCGATCAAATCCTTGCCGGCCATCTCGTAGTCGACGCCGAGCGCGACCCAGCGCATCGCCCAGTCGGCCTTCCACTGGCATTTTACATTTCCGCCGGTGACGGGCGTCTCCACTTCCTGGTTCGTATCAGGATCGACATAGGTCACCGTACCGGCCACGACATCGCGGCGGATCATCGGCACCTGGAGCACCACGCCCGTGGTCTTGCTGATCGGCAGGAACGGCGAGTAGGTCGCGCGCCGATCGGGGCCGAGCGTCGGCAGGATGATCGCCATCACCTTGTCGTAGGCAGCTAACATCTTGAGCAGCGTCACGTCGAAGCGGCCGGACGTATAATAATCGGTCGAGCTCGCGAACTCGTAGTCGAAGCCGAAATGATCCAGAAACGCGCGCAGGCGCGCGTTGTTGTGCGCACCGAACGAGGGGTACTCGTTGGAGAACGGATCCGGCACCCGCGTCAGCGGCTTGCCGAGATGCGCGGCCAGCATCTCCTTGTTGGGGACGTTGTCGGGCACTTTCCGAAACCCGTCCATGTCGTCGGAGAACGCCAGGAGGCGCGTCTTGACCTTGTCCTCGGTCAGAACACGGAAGGCATGGCGCACCATCGAGGTGCGCGCGACCTCGCCGAACGTGCCGATATGCGGCAGGCCCGACGGTCCGTAGCCGGTCTCGAACAGCACCTCGTCCTTCGGACTCTTCTTCAGCCGCGCGACAATGGCCTTCGCCTGCTCGAACGGCCAGGCGTTGGATTGTTCGGCGAGCGCACGAAGATCGCTCGGGCTCATGTTGGGATCGATAACGGACATTCAGAAGGGCCTCCGGGCCGCGGAAAATAGCGATTTCCGGGCAGAATGCAAAAGAACGGTTGTTGTCATTCCGGGGCGATGCGCCAGCATCGAACCCGGAATCCCGAGATTCCGGGTCTGGTCCTGCGGACCATCCCGGAATGACAATTCAACGATCTCGAGATTCCGGGTTCGCACTTCGCGCGCCCGGGAATGACGATCGATGGCTAAAACGGGCTCACCGAGAAATACCGCAGCCACAGATCGGTGTAGCGGCCTTTTTCCCAGACGCGGAATAGGGCCCAATTCAGGGCCTGGCGCAGCACGTCGTTGCCCTTGCGGACGGCGATGCCGATGCCTTCGCCGAAGAAACGGCTCTCGACGAAGGGACCGCCGGAGAAGGCGCAGCAATCGCCGGAATCGGTGCCGTTGATCCAGAACGCCAGCGAGATGGCGTCGCCGAAAATGAAATCGACCTCGCCCTTGCGCAAAGCGCTGCGGAGCGCGTCGTCATTGGGATAGCCGTGCAGCTCGGCGTCGGTGAACATCGCCTTGAGATAGGCCTCGTGCGCGGAGCCGGCGATGACGCCGACTTTCTTGCCCTCGAGATATTCCGGGCGGATCTCCGGCATCACCGCGTCCTTGCGCGAGGCGAAGCGCGCCGGCACGCGGTAATAGGGATCGGTGAAGTCGACCCGGGCGCGCAGCTGCGGGCTGACCGCCATCGAGGCGATGATGGCATCGCCCCGGTTGGAGGAGAGCGCATCGACCAGCGTCTCGAAGCGGCGCATCTGCACGGTGCAAGTGACCTTGATCTCCTCGCACAGCGCGCGGGCCAGATCGACGTTGAAGCCGGCCGGGTTGCCGTCGGCGCCGGTGAAATTGAACGGCGGATAGTCGGTCTCGGTCAGGAAGCGGATCACGGTCAGGCGCGACAGGTCCGGCCGCTCCGGTCGCCGCCGCGGATCCCAGAAGCCGGGTACGGCTTGCGGGGCGGCCTGCACCGCCCGAGGTGCGGCTTGTGGCGTCCCCTGTTGTGTTCCTTGGGGCGCCGCTGGAGGCTGCTGGGCAGGGGCCTGCGCGTCGGCGCCGGGAAGGCCTGCGAGCAGGCAGGCGCCGACGGCCAGCCCCGCCAGCAAGATACGGGCAGATTTGGACGATTTCGCCTGTTGCGATGGAGCCATCGGCCGGAAATGAACGAATTTCATTGGGATCGGAGGGCGTTATAGACCATCCCGGCGGGAACGCGAGTGCGGAATGCGGGCAAGGTGAAGGTCTGCTCCCCCCGCTTACGGGGGAGGGTCGGGGAGAGGGTGTCTCCTCTGGGCGAGAGCCCCCCAGGGGGAGAGAGCCCTCTCCCGGCGCGCTGTGCGCGCCGACCTCTCCCGCAAGCGGGCGAAGTGCACCGCGCACGAGGCGCGATTGATCCGCCGAACTAGAGATACTTCTTCAAATCCGCTGCAGCCTCTTCCGGTGTGCGCTTCAGGTTGAACGGCGACACGAAGCGGCCGTCGCGGTCCATCAGATAGATCAGCGCGGTGTGGTCCATGGTGTAGTCGCCGTCCTTGGTCGGGACCTTCTTGGCGTAGACCCGGTAGGAGGTGATGACCTTGGCCGTCTCGGCGGGATCGCCGGACAGACCTTCGAGATGCGGATCGAAGCTCGACAGATACTCCTTCATGGTCGCCGGCGTATCGCGCTCGGGATCGACCGAGATGAAGACGGCATTGACCTTGTCGGCGTCCTTGCCCAGCGCGCGCAGCACTTCCGAGATCTCGAACAGCGAGGTCGGGCAGACGTCGGGGCAATGGGTGTAGCCGAAGAAGATCAGGGTCGGCTTCCCCTTGAGGCTCTTGTCTGTGACGGCCTTGCCGTTCTGGTCGGTCAGCTGGAACGGGCCGCCGACCGCGGCCGGCTGCGCCACCTTGCTGATCCCGCCCATGGCCCAGAACATGATCAGGAGGCCGATAACGAGGCTTGCGGCGAAGGCGGTCGCGATCACCAGCGGACGGGCGGCGGAACTCATGAGCGGAAAACTTCCTGTCGTGGATCAGAAGCAGGCGGCGAAACCGGTCCTGATCATCTCGAAGAACATCTGCGTGCCGTAGTGGAACCACAGCGTCAGCGCGCCGAGCACCAGCAATCCGCCGATCCCCGCGCCTGCCAACAGCAGCACGAACGGCGTCCGGCCGGCAGTGGGCGAATTGTCCTGTAGCGGATGCGACGGGTGCAGCGGTTGAGCCATGACAACGATCGGGGGCGAAGGCCCCGGTTCCAGCCCTCAGATAAGCTTTAGCCCGCCTGCGGGCAAGGCGCCGCCGGCGGGCCGGAACGATCGCGTCAGGCTGGAAGCGTCAGCGCAGGAGCTGGCCGCGGGCGGATTCGATCTGGTCCGTTTGCGGGAGGGGCCTGCGCGACGGCTTGTTGGCCGAGGCTTGCGCGTCCAGGTAGCAGGGCTTGTACATGGCCTGGAGCTGCTTGCCCTTCAGGAAGAGCATGTGCGGGGTGAGGCCGCCCCGCTGGCTGATCCAGCGCTTCACCTGCGACGGATACATCGCGTAGAGCATCTGGGTCGCCTCAGTATTGGTGACGGCGCGGCCATTGCTGCCGAAATCCCAGGCGGCGTGGAAGCCGAGCGTCGCGCTCGAGGTCACGCAGATGCGGTCATGCGGGATGGCGCCGAGGACGATGGTGCAGGCGGAGGCGCAGAGGCCGTCGATGATGACGGTGTCACCGGACTGCCGCAGGTCCTGGTATTTGTCGACATAGGTTCCGATCCGGCCACCGCGGTCATCCGCGATCCGAACCACCGCGTGAGAGGCCCCCATGCCAGCGATCAGGAGGACCGCCGCAACCAACCCCGTCAGAAACTTCATTGTCCCCCGCCCCAGTCGAATTCGAATCTGCGTGTTCGGTGGTGATGCGCGACTAGCGTCTGTCGTAACCGAGGTTTTGTCTAGGCAGGCCGGCTCGCTCAAAACAAATTCAAATCCAGTGTTGCGTCCGCGCTGCACCCGATGGGTCTCTATCCCAAAGTGGAACAAGTTAATGATGTCTTATGCGTCACACCCTTGATCTCAGTTACAACCGTTGGCTTCAATCCGGGCGACTACAGGGGGGAACCTGTGGAGGGGGAAACATGGAGGGGGAAACACATGGCTGAAGAAACTGACGTCATCGTTGTCGGCGCGGGACTATCGGGACTGGTTGCCGCAACCGAGATCGCGGATGCGGGCAAGCGCGTGATCGTGGTCGACCAGGAAGGCGAGCAGTCGCTTGGCGGCCAGGCGTTCTGGTCGTTCGGCGGATTGTTCCTGGTCGATTCGCCGGAGCAGCGCCGGCTCGGCATCAAGGATTCCTTCGACCTGGCCATGCAGGACTGGATCGGTGCCGCGGGCTTCGACCGCGACGAGGACTTCTGGCCGCGGCAATGGGCCGAGGCCTATGTGGCGTTCGCTGCCGGCGAGAAGCGGGCCTGGTTGCGGGCGATGGGCCATCGCATCTTCCCCGTGGTCGGCTGGGCCGAACGCGGCGGCTATGACGCGATGGGCCACGGCAATTCCGTGCCGCGCTTTCACGTCACCTGGGGCACCGGGCCCGGCATCGTCGAGCCGTTCGAGCGCCGCGCGCGCGAGGCGATGAAAAGCGGCCGGCTGAGCTTCAGGTTTCGCCACCGCGTCGATGCGCTTTCGATCACCAATGGCACGGTGGATGGCGTCAGCGGCGCCGTGCTCGCCCCCGACACGATCGAGCGCGGCAAGAGCTCCTCGCGGAACGTTGTCGGCGAATTTGCGCTGAAGGCGCAGGCCGTGATCGTGGCGTCCGGCGGCATCGGCGGCAATCACGAGCTGGTGCGGCAGAACTGGCCGAAGCGGCTCGGTGATCCCCCGAAATTCATGATCTCCGGCGTGCCCGAACATGTCGACGGCCGTATGATCGGCATCACCGAGAAATCAGGCGCGCGGCTGATCAATCGCGACCGCATGTGGCATTATGTCGAGGGCATCCAGAACTGGAATCCCATCTGGCCGCGCCACGGCATCCGCATCCTGCCCGGCCCCTCCTCGATGTGGTTCGACGCAACCGGCACACGATTGCCTGCGCCGCTATTCCCGGGCTCCGACACGCTCGGCCAGCTCAAATACATCATGTCGACGGGCTATGATTATTCCTGGTTCATCCTGACCCAGAGCATCATCAAGAAGGAGTTCGCGCTGTCGGGCTCGGAGCAGAACCCGGACCTGACCGGCAAGAGCTGGCGCATGACCTTGCGCCGCGCCACCAACAAGGGCGCGCCGGCGCCGGTCGAGGCATTCAAAAGCCATGGTGTCGACTTCATCGTACGCGACAAGATCGAGGACCTTGTTGCGGAGATGAACAAGCTTGCCGGCAGCGACCTCCTCAAGCTCGAGCACATCAGGATGCAGATCGAGGCGCGCGACCGCGAGATCGCCAACGCTTACGTCAAGGATGCGCAGGTGATGAACATTCACAATGCGCGCCGCTATATTGGCGACAGGTTGATCCGCACTGCCTCCCCACACAGGATCCTGGATCCCGCGCAGGGGCCCCTGATCGCGGTCAAGCTCAACATCCTCACCCGCAAGTCGCTGGGCGGCTTCGAGACCGATCTCGACTCGCGTGTGTTCGGCGCCGAGGGCAGCGTCATTCCCGGCCTCTATGCGGTCGGCGAAGCCGCCGGCTTCGGCGGCGGCGGCGTGCACGGTTATCGCTCACTGGAAGGCACCTTCCTCGGCGGCTGCCTGTTCTCGGGCCGCAATGCGGGCCGGGCCGCGGCAAAAGCGGTGGGCTAGATCGTGCGGCTGTGGATGCGCATCGGGGCGGTGGTCGCGGCATTGGCCGCCGCTTCGGCTGCATCCGCCGAGACGATCGACGTCAACGGCGCAAAGCGCTCCTACACCGCGCAATTGCCGGCCAGGAAGCCGGCACCGCTCGTGATCGTGCTGCACGGCAAGACCCAGCGCGGCGCCGACATGGTCGCGCGGACGGCGTGGCCGCAGGTCGCGAAGCGCGAGGGCCTGGCCGTGGTCTTTCCGGACGGGCTCAACAATGCATGGGCGGATGCGCGAACCAAGGCGGGGCCTGCCCTGCGTGGACCGCCGGCGGGCACCGACGACGTCGCCTTCCTCGCAAAGCTCGTCGAGAAGCTCGTGGCCGACGGCACGGCCGATGCAAAGCGCGTCTTCATCGCGGGCGTCTCCAATGGCGGCGCCATGGCGATGACCATGGCCTGCGCCCGCGCCGATCTGTTTGCGGCAGGCGCGAGCGTGATCATGAACCTCACCGACGAGGCCGCCGTCACCTGCCATCCGTCAAGGCCGCTGCCGATGCTGCTCATGAACGGCACGGCCGACCTGCTGGTCCCCTACGAGGGCGGTCGCGGATCGAGCTATTTTGCCGCGGACGGGTTCTGGTCGACCGAGGAGACGCTGGCGTTCTGGCGCAAGCTCAATGGCTGTGAGACCGACGATGCCAGCGTGACTGACATGCCCGACAAGGCGCCCGCAGACCAATCGACAGTGACCCGGATCTCATCGCGCTGCCCGAGGGGACACGACGTCGTGCTCTATCGCATCAACCATGGCGGCCACCGCATGCCTGGATTTTCTCCGGATGCCCGCTTCCCGAGGGTCGCAGCCGGCCTGCTCGGGCCGCAGAACGGCGACATCGATGGCGCCGAGACGATCTGGGCTTTTTTCAGTCAGTTTCCGTGAGGCGCACATGCTCGGCGGTGACGGCATGCGTGCGGGGCAACGCATGCGCCGCAGGCAACGCATGCGTGCCCGGGGTGGCACGGCGCGAGGTGCTGGGCTAGACAGGGCCGCCATTCCAGTGAGGAGATCCGCAAATGAGCATTCAGCGTTTCGAAACCGGCCCGCGTATGAGTCAGGTCGTCGTGCACGGCAACACCGTCTATCTCGCCGGTGTCGTCGCCAACAAGGCCGCCGGCGAAAGCGTGACCAAGCAGACCCAGGACATCCTGGCCACCATCGACGGCCATCTCGCCAAGGCCGGCACCGACAAGTCGAAGCTGCTCTCGGCCACGATCTACATCACCGACATGAAGACGTTCGGCGAGATGAACGCAGTGTGGGACGCCTGGGTCTCGGCCGGCAATACCCCCGCCCGCGCCACCGTCGAAGCCAAGCTGGCGGCGCCGCAATACACCGTCGAGATCATGGTCACGGCCGCGAAGTAATCCTCACGACCAATTCGCATGCGAATGGAGCGCGATGACAACATCATCGCGCTCCATTTATTTCGCGCAACGATGACCTGCGAGGTAATCGATCGGCGCGCGCGATCCTTCGATAGTCAGGGACAGCCGAATACGGCGTCATCGAAGGAGAGCACCATGACCGACCCCGTCACCATCGCCCGCCGCTACATCGAGCTCTGGAACGAACGCACGGCCGGCCGGCGCCGCGAGCTGCTCAGCGACAACTGGACGAGCGATGCGAGCTATGTCGATCCCCTGATGAAGGGCGACGGCCGCGACGGCATCGAGGCGCTGATCGCAGGCGTGCAGCAGCGCTTTCCCGATTTCAAGTTCAAGCTGATCGGCGAGCCCAACGGCTACGGCGATCACATCCGCTTTTCGTGGGGACTTGGTCCCGATGGCGCCGACAGCTCGATCAAGGGCACGGATTTTGCCGTGCTGAAGGACGGCCGCATCCGAAGCGTGACCGGGTTTCTGGATCAGGTGCCGGCCGGGGCGTGAGACCGCTGGTCCCCCTGGCTCGGGCGGGTAATCGCATCTGAGAGCGGTTCCTGAGGCCATCCTTCGAGACGCCCGCCGTTGGCGGGCCCTCAGGATGAGGGTCGAGTGCGCGGCTGCGGTTTCAACGAGCACCGATGCTGCTTAGCCTCATCCTGAGGAGACCGCGAAGGGGTCGTCTCGAAGGACGAGGCGCGCGCTCAAGTCGCGCAAAATGCCATATGTGATTGTCCTCCTCGTATAGAGGAGGGCAGCACCCCTCGACGAAGCCATCCCTACGGCTTACCTGTCATGCCGTGCCGCCCCGTATCCTCCAAACATCGGCCGAGCCGGCCGCGCTGCTGCCGAGCCGCTTCCAGCAATGGTTCGCAGCCCGTGGCTGGTCGCCGCGCGCGCATCAATTGGCGCTGCTGGAGAAGGCGTGCGAGGACCGTTCGGCCCTGCTGATCGCGCCGACTGGTGCCGGCAAGACGCTGGCGGGATTTCTGCCGACGCTGGTGGAGCTGTCTTCTCCCTCCCCCCTTGTGGGGGAGGGGCGGGGAGAGGGGTGGCCACACGCACCGCTCGTGGGGCTACCCCCCTCCCGTCAGCCTGCGGCTGCCGACCTCCCCCACAAGGGGGGAGGTAACAAGAAAAGCCTCGTCTCCACCGGCCGCACGCTGCAGCGTACCGGCGGCCTGCACACGCTCTATATCTCGCCGCTGAAGGCGCTCGCCGTCGACATCGCGCGCAATCTGGAGCGGCCGATTGCGGAGATGGCGCTGCCGATCAAGGTCGAGACCCGCACTGGCGACACGCCGGTGTCGCGGCGGCAGCGGCAACGGCGTTATCCGCCTGATGTGTTGCTGACGACGCCCGAGCAGCTCGCGCTGCTGCTGTCCTCGGATGATGCGCCGTTCCTGTTTTCCTCCCTGAAGCGCATCGTGCTCGACGAGCTGCACGCGCTGGTGACGTCCAAGCGCGGCGATCTGCTCTCGCTCGGGCTGGCGCGGCTGTGGCGGCTGGCGCCGCAGATGCGCGCGATCGGCCTGTCGGCAACGGTGGCCGAGCCGGATCAGCTCGCGCGCTTCCTGGTGCCGCAGCCCGGTGGCAAGGAAGCTGCCGCCGACATCGTCATCGCCGGCGGCGCGGCGCCACCTCTGGTCGAGATGCTGGATACGCGCGAGCGACTGCCCTGGGCCGGCCACAGCGCGCGCCACGCGCTCCCTGAGATTTACGAGCTGATCAAGGCGAACAAGACCACGCTGGTCTTCGTCAACACCCGCAGCCAGGCCGAGATGCTGTTCCAGAATCTCTGGAGCATGAATGACGACGGGCTCGCGATCGCGCTGCATCACGGCTCGCTCGATGTCGCGCAGCGCCGCAAGGTCGAGGACGCCATGTCGGCGGGACGCCTGCGCGGCGTGGTCTGCACCTCTTCGCTCGACCTCGGCGTCGACTGGGGCGACGTCGATCTCGTCGTCAATATCGGGGCGCCCAAGGGCTCCTCGCGCCTGATGCAGCGGATCGGCCGCGCCAACCACCGCCTCGACGAAGCCTCGCGCGCGGTGCTGGTGCCGGCCAACCGTTTCGAAGTGCTGGAGTGCCGCGTCGCCATTGATGCCATTGCCGAGAACGCGCAGGACACGCCACCCCTGCGCACCGGTGCGCTCGACGTGCTGGCCCAGCACGTGCTCGGCTGCGCCTGCGGCGAGCCGTTCCTCAGCGATGATCTGTATGGCGAGGTCTGCACCGCCGCGCCTTACGCAGACTTGTCGCGGACGGATTTCGATGACGTCGTCGATTTCGTCGCCTCCGGCGGCTACGCGCTGAAGACCTATGAACGCTTCGCCCGCATCAAGCAGGACAAGCAGGGCCGCTGGCGCGTCGCCAATCCCAAGGTGCGGCAGAGCTACCGGATGAATGTCGGCACCATCGTCGAGGACGACATGCTGAAGGTGCGCCTGGTGCGTTCGCGCCGTGGCGGAGCGGGGTCGACCGGCGTGATCGCGCGCGGGGGTCGGTTGCTCGGCGAGATCGAGGAAGCCTTCATCGAGGGCTTGAGCCCCGGTGACACCTTCGTGTTCTCAGGCGAGGTGGTGCGCTATGAAACCCTGGTCGAGGACCAGGTCTATGTCTCCCGCGCCAACGACAAGGACCCGAAAGTGCCGTCCTATATGGGCGGCAAGTTTCCGCTCTCGACCTATCTCGCCGAGCGCGTGCGCCGGCTGCTCGATGACGGCCGCGCCTGGGGCGGCTTGCCGGAGCAGGTGCGCGACTGGCTGTCGCTGCAAAAGGACGTCTCGCGCGTGCCGGCGGTGCGCGAGCTCCTGGTCGAGAGCTTTCCGCGCGCCAACAAGCACTACATCGTTTGCTATCCCTTCGAGGGCCGTCTCGCGCATCAGACCCTCGGCATGCTGCTGACGCGCCGGCTGGAGCGCGCCCGCGCCCGGCCGCTCGGCTTCGTCGCCAACGAATATGCGGTGGCGATCTGGGCGCTCGGCGATCTCTCCTTCATGATCCGCGACGGCCGGATCGACCTCAATGCGCTGTTCGACCCTGATATGCTCGGCGACGATCTGGAGGCCTGGCTCGCCGAATCCGCCCTGATGAAGCGCACCTTCCGCAATTGCGCGATCATCTCCGGCCTGATCACGCGCCGGCACACCGGCGAAGAGAAGAGCCGTCGTCAGGTGTTGTTCTCGACCGATCTCGTCTACGACGTGCTGCGCAAGCATCAGGCCGATCACGTCTTGCTGCGCGCCGCGCGCGCCGATGCCGCCACCGGCCTGCTCGATTTGCGCCGCTTGGGAGACATGCTCGCCCGCATCCACGGCCGCATCACGCACCGGGAACTCGACCGCGTCTCCCCACTGGCGGTGCCCGTGATGCTGGAAATCGGTCGCGAGTCAGTTTATGGCGAAGCTGCAGACGAGCTTTTGGCCGAAGCCGCCGTTGAGCTCGTCAAAGAGGCGATGGGATAGCAGCAGGTTTTGACGTGACGATTGGCGCGCAGGTTTCAGGAGACGTCGACGACATGCGCGTGTCCACAGTCACCATCAGCGATGTGACGTTCGCTGCCGATCTCTCCGGCGCGCTGTTCTGGGAAGAGCAGCGCCTGCTCGTCGTCTCCGACCTGCATCTGGAAAAAGGCTCCAGCTTCGCCGCCCGCGGCGTGCTGCTGCCGCCCTACGATACGCTGGCAACGCTGAGCCGTCTCGCTGCTGTCATCTCCCGCCATGATCCCGGCGTGGTCATCGCCCTCGGCGACAGCTTTCACGATCGCACCGCGCATGAGCGGTTGTCGCCGGATAATCGCGATGCGGTCACAGCGCTCCAGACCGGCCGCGACTGGATCTGGATCTCCGGCAATCACGATCCGATGCTGCCGCGCGATCTCGGCGGCACCATCGCCGACGAGGTCGCGATCGGCCCGATCACCTTCCGTCATGAGCCCACCGGGGCGCGCGGCGAAATCGCCGGCCATCTCCATCCCAAGGCGCGCGTCTCCGCGCGCGGCCGCTCGATGGAGCGTCGCTGCTTCGCCTCCGACGGGATGCGTGCGGTGATGCCGGCGTTCGGCGCTTATGCCGGCGGCCTCAGCATCCGCGACGCCGCCTTCGCAAAGATCTTTCCCGCCAACGGTTTTGTCGCCCATCTGCTCGGCGACCGCCGTGTCCACGCCATCGCGGCCTCGCGCTGCTCCTGAGGCGAAAAATTGGGACAGCACTACGTTCAGTAGTTTTCCGGAATCGCACAAGCCCGTCGCCGGTTCTAACGTTAGGCCTGCCGGGGCTGGAATTTCTGATCCCGAACAAGATTGTAACCGGCAAGGGGCCGCTGCGAGGCGGCCCCTTTCATTTCCGGCCATCAAAACTTTCGCGGACCGTTGCCGAGTTCGGAACAAATTAAGAACACTTTAGCAAGTCTTTGATATATCATTGTGATTCGGCGCGTTGCCGGCACAATATCTAGCGTCTGTCAGACTTTGCGAGGACTACATGTCCACCATCGCCTTCGATCAATTTGCCCTCACCCGCATCGCCGATTTCGCGCGCTCGCTGTCGCGGCTGCATCAGGCGGCGCGGCGCCAGAGGATCGATGACGACCAGCTCGACCGCGAATTCAACGCGGTGTGCCAGTCGATCTGGGGTTACACCATCGACGACGTCAGCGACGATCTGTTCTCGACCGAGGATCATCTGTTCCTGGACACGCTCGACGAAGCCCATGCGCGCATCTTCGCGGCCGAGCAGGGCTACGATCTCGTCGGCGATCAGGGCATGCTGACGGACTGGTGGGGCTTCTGCTGGATGATCCTGGCCGAGAAGCGCGGCTTGCTGACGCCGGACAACCGCGCCGCCGCGCGCGCGGCGATCGAGGAAAAATACCTGGCGGCGCCGAACGTGATCGGGGTGATTATCGGGAGGTGATCGCCGTGCCCCGGACAAAGCGCAGCGCGCCAAGCGATGCGCTGCAGAGCCGGGGCCCACCTCGCGGCATTCTGGGTCCCGGCTCTGCGTCGCATCGCTTCGCGCTGCGCCGCCGTCCGGGACACGAGATCAATCCAGCCCCGCCCGCTTCGCCGGCTTTGCCGTCTTCGGCACCGTCACATCGGGCAGCGCTCCGCGCACGATCTCCGCAGCGGGCGCATCTGCCGACACCGTCTCTGCCCGCACCGGGGCCACCTTCATCTCGCCGAGGCGGGCGCGGACTTGCGCGGTGAGGCCGGGATAGGAGGCAACCGGGGTGAAGTCGGCGGCCTGGTCGTTGCCGACGCGGATGCCGGTATAGGCGACGAGGCCGTCAGTGGTGGCGATCACGTCGCCGGCTTTCAGCGAGGAGTCCAGCGCGAGATCGACCGGGGCAAGGCCGACCGGCTCGCGGCCGTTGCAGGTGCAGTCGGCGCGCAGCGCCTTGCGATAGGCGAACGCGTTCTCGCTGTCGGCGTAACGTTCGCCGGTCTGCGACGCGGCGCCGTCGATCGAGGAGCCGAAATAGACCTTGGTCGCGCTGGCAGGACAGAACGCCTGACACATCTGGGCCGGCGAGGTGAGGCCGCGCATCAGCGGAAAATATTTGCCGTCGCAGCTGCGCACGCAGAAGGCCGGGCCGGAGCCGCCGGCTGG
>NZ_AJQF01000082.1:0-22029 GCF_000261705.1 Bradyrhizobium genomosp. III
GTTGCGGCATTTTGCTGCCCGCTGAAGGGATCGGCGTAGGAGCTCGACTGTTGCGGCACCTCGCGCTGCGGCCGCTGCTGCTGCATGCCGCCGAAGAAGAAGTCGAACAGGCCCTCGGCCGAAACCGGAGCCGGAGCCGCAAGTGCTCCAAGGGTGGCGGCCACAAGCATCGCGCGACGCCGCCGGCGCGCATGGGACAGGACTGTACGCAACGCTCACTCCACCCGACGCTACTGAACCGGCCGGGACCCCAAGGGGTCTCAGCACATGATTCACCATAAGGCGCGATGGTAAATGAGCAGTTGAGCGGAGGCGGTTTCAAGACGAGGCGGTGGCCTCTTTAGGGCCGGGCGCAGCTTTGGACGGATGGTTGCTTCCGGGGCACACTGAGGCATGACGGCGAGGGATGTTTCGCCGCGTCAGGCCTTCAAGAATTCCGAGGCCTTGTACAGCGAGCGGAATGGCAGGCCGGCCGCACCGAACGTGTCGGTGGCGCCTTCCTCGCGGTCGACCATGGTCAGCACCAGCACCACCTCGGCGCCGGTCTCGCGCACCGATTCCACCGCCTTCATCGCCGAGCCGCCTGTCGTGGTGACGTCCTCGACGATCACGACGCGCTTGCCCTCGAGCGTCTCGCCTCTTGGCAGGCCTTCGATCGCGAGCTTGGCGCCGTGCTCCTTCGGCTTCTTGCGCACGAAGAACGCCGCGATCGGATGGCCCTTGATCCAGGAGATCTGCGCCAGCGCCCCGGCGAGCGGCACCGCGCCCATCTCGAGGCCGCCGATGAAATCAAGGTTGTCGTCCTTCAGCGCCTCATAGGTCAGCTCGGCGAGCAGGGTCGCCCCCTCGGGGTCGAGCATGGTCGGCTTGAGGTTGAAGTAGAAATCGCTCTTGCGGCCCGACGCGAGCGTCACCTCGCCGCGGCCGAATGAGCGCCGGCGGATGATTTCGAACAGGCGGGCGCGGGAGGCTGATTTCGACACGGCGGTCCCTCGGGAGCGTTTTTAGAGGAGGCGGAATTTATCCGCGACAGCCGCGACATTCCAGAGGGGGCGTCCCTCGTCAACAGGGATCGGCCATCCCCGGCCGCCGGTTGTGGGGGCGCGACGTTCTGGAGTAGGTGGGATGCCAAACCTGTTGGGGAAGGAAGCAAGGAATGACCATCGAGCTGCACACCTGGAACACGCCGAACGGCCGCAAGATCTCGGTCGCGCTGGAGGAAATGGGGCTGCCCTACAAGGTGATCCCGGTGAACATCACCAAGGGCGAGCAGATGGCACCGGGGTTCCTCAAGCTCTCCCCGAACAACAAGATTCCCGCGATCGTCGACCCCGAGGGCCCGGACGGCAAGCCCGTCAGCATCTTCGAATCAGGCGCGATCCTGCTCTATCTCGGTGAAAAGACCGGCAAATTCCTGCCGAAATCGCTGGGTGCTCGGATCCCGGTCTATGAATGGCTGATGTGGCAGATGGGCGGCTTCGGCCCGATGCCGGGCCAGGTGCACCATTTCATCGCGCTCGAGAACGAGCAGGATCGCGCCTACGGCCTGAAGCGCTATATGGCCGAGACCCGCCGGCTCTACGGCGTGCTAGACCACCGCCTGGGCGGCCGCGACTTCGTCGCCGGCGACCTCTCGATTGCCGATTTTGCCATCCTGGGCTGGGCCTGGCGTCACCCTCGCCACAAGGTTGAGCTGACCGACTTCCCCAACGTCAAGCGCTGGTACGAAGCCTTGATGGCGCGCCCGGCGGTGAAGCGGGGCATGGAGGCGAAGCTGGATTGATGGGGTCTTGCCCTCTCCCCCTGTGGGAGAGGGTGGATCGACGCGAAGCGGCGAGACGGGTGAGGGGTCTCCATCCTCACGAACAGTCTTGCGAGCGGAGAGAACCCCTCATCCGGCGCTTCGCGCCACCTTCTCCCACAAGGGGAGAAGGAAGAAAGTGCCTCACACCTTCTTCGCTTCCACCGCCATCCGTACCGCGAGCCCGGCCAGCACCGTGCCCATCAGCCAGCGCTGCACCAGCATCCAGCTCGGCCGGTTCGCCAGGAATTGCGCGATCGATCCCGCCGCGAGCGCGATCATCGCGTTGACGCTGACGCTGATCGCGATCTGGATTGCGCCGAGCACTACCGACTGCGTCAGCACGCTGCCGGCGGTGGGATCGATGAACTGCGGCAGCAGCGCGAGATACAGCATCGCGATCTTCGGGTTGAGCAGGTTGGTGACGAAACCCATCGCGAACAATTTGCGCGGACTGTCGATGGCGAGCTGTTTCACCTGGAATGGCGAACGTCCGCCCGGCTTCATCGCCTGCCAGGCGAGCCAGAGCAGATAGCCCGCGCCGGCAAAGCGCAGCGCGTCATAGGCAAAGGGAATGGCGAGCAAGAGCGCCGTGATGCCGAACGCCGCGCACAGCATATAGAACACGAAGCCGAGCGCCACGCCGCCGAGCGAGACGATGCCCGCCGCCGGCCCCTGCGTGATCGAGCGCGAGATCAGATAGATCATGTTCGGCCCCGGCGTGAGCACGAGGCCAAGGCAGACGAGGGCGAAGCCGAGCAGGGCTGAGGTGTGGGGCATGGGTGAACCGGTGCGGGAGATGGCACGGTTCTAATATGCGAGGCGAGGTGGGGCCATCGCGCAATTGCTCGGAGGACAATTCAGGTTCTCGCATGTCACTCCAACGTCGTCCCCGCGAACGCGGGGACCCATACCCCCAGGGAGAAGTTTGACGCGCGATAGTCATGGGCAATCTTCGCCAAACCCGATCCAGTGGCTATGGGTCCCCGCTTTCGCGGGGACGACACCGACCGTGTGGCGTCAGCGAGTGCAAGCGGGAGAGGTAAAGAGCAGCCTCAATGCGCCTCGTCCCAGTTGTTCGCCGCGCGCGCATCGACATGCAGCGGCACCGACAGCAGCACGGCCGGGAACGGTGCGTCCTGCATCACGTGCTGCACGACGGGGAGCGTCGCCTCGACCTCGGCGTCGGGCACCTCGAAGATCAATTCGTCGTGCACCTGCAGCAGCATTTGCGCCGACAGCTTCTTCTCGGCGAGGGCATCCTCCACCCGCGTCATGGCGCGGCGGATGATGTCGGCCGCGGTGCCCTGGAGCCGCGCGTTGATCGCGGCGCGCTCGTTGAAGGCACGCACCGAGGCGTTGGAGGCCTTGATGTCGGGGTAGTGGCATTTGCGGCCGAACAGCGTGGTGACATAGCCATTCTGCCGGCAGAAATCGCGCGTCTCGTCCATGTAGGCGCGGATGCCGGGGAAGCGCTCGAAATATTTCTTGATGTAGGCCGAGGCCTCCTCGCGGGCGATGCCGAGCTGGTTGGCGAGGCCGAACGCGGAGATGCCGTAGATGATGCCGAAATTGATCGCCTTGGCGCGGCGGCGGATCTCGCTCGGCATGCCCTTGATCGGCACGCCGAACATTTCCGACGCCGTCATGGCGTGAATGTCGAGACCGTCGCGGAACGCCTGCTTCAGCACGGGAATGTCGGCGATCTCCGCCAGCAGCCTGAGCTCGATCTGCGAATAGTCCGCGGAGACGAGCTTGTGTCCGGGTGTTGCGATGAAGGCGCGGCGGATTTTTCTGCCGTCCTCGGTGCGCACCGGGATGTTCTGCAAATTCGGCTCGTTCGACGACAACCGGCCCGTCGTGGTCGCGGCCAGCGCGTAGGTCGTGTGCACGCGATGGGTCTGCGGATTGACGTAGGTCGGCAGAGCGTCGGTGTAGGTCGATTTCAGCTTCGAGACCTGGCGCCACTCCAGGATCTTCTTCGGGAAGTCATGGCCCTGCTCGGCGAGCTCGTCGAGCACCTGCGCGGTGGTCGACCAGGCGCCGGTCTTGGTCTTGGTGCCGCCCGACAGTCCCATCTTGCCGAACAGGATGTCGCCGATCTGCTTGGGGCTGCCGACATTGACCGGCTCGCCCGCGATCTCCTGGATCTCGGCCTCGACGCGGGCCGCGGTCTGGGCGAAGTCGCCGGACAGGCGCGACAGCACCTGGCGGTCGATCGAGATGCCGCGCCGCTCCATGCGCGCAAGCACCGCAACCAGCGGCCGCTCCAGCGTCTCGTAGACCGCGGTCATATGCTCGGCGACCAGGCGCGGCTTCAGCACGCGCCAGGCGCGCAAGGCGACGTCGGCGCCTTCCGCCGACAGTGCCGCGGCCTTGTCGATCGGCACCTGGTCGAAGGTGATCTTGCCCTTGCCGCTGCCGAGCAGCTCGCTCTCCTTCAGCATGGCGTGTCCGAACCAGCGCTCGGACAGCGATTCGATCGCGTGCGACCCGCGGCCGGCATCGAGCACGTAGGAGATCAACTGCGCATCGTCGGTGTTGCGCAAGGTGATGCCGTGCTGCGCCAGCATGACGGCGGTGAATTTGAGATCGAAGCCGATCTTGAGAATGCCCGCCGATTCCAGCACCGGCCGCAGGGCGTCGATCGCATCGGCATGCTTGACCTGATCAGGTGCAAGGCCGGCGTCGAACAGGCCGGCCCCGCCGCCAGCTTGCTTGTGCGCCAGCGGCACATAGCAGGCCTCGTTCGGCGCCAGCGCCAGCGCGATGCCGCAGAAATCGGCCTGCATCGGATCGATCGAGTTTCCGCGGATCTCGACCGCGACATGACCGGTATCGTGGATGCGGGCGATGAAGGCGTTGAGCTCCTCGAGCGACTTGATCGTTTGATATTTGGCGCGATCGACTGGAAGCCTGCGCAGCGCCTCTTCGCGCGCGGCGGCCAGCGAGATCGGCGCGCCCTTCGGGCTCGCAGCCTTGTCCTCCTTGCCCGCTGACCTGTTGGGCTCTTTCGCCCGGGCTTGCGCCGACGTATCGCCGCCCGGCGCAGGCACGACATCGGAGGGCGGCAGCGTCGTGAACACGCTGGCGCCGCTGGCATAGCCAGGGTCGGCATCGACATTGGCGGGATCGATTTGCGAATATTCGGCGACGCGTCGCGTCAGCGTCGTGAATTCCATGGCTTTCAGGAAGGCGATCAGCTTGCGTGCGTCGGGCTCGTGGACCGCGAGGTCGTCCAGCGGCACATCGAGGTCGACCTTGTCGTCGAGTAGCACGAGCTGCCGCGAGATCCGCGCTTTCTCGGCATTCTCGAGCAGCGCCTCGCGCCGCTTGGGCTGCTTGATCTCGCCGGCGCGGAACAACAGTTGATCGAGGTCGCCATATTCGGTGATCAGCTGCGCCGCGGTCTTGATGCCGATGCCGGGCACGCCGGGCACGTTGTCGGTGGAATCGCCGGCCAGAGCCTGTACCTCGACGACCTTGTTCGGCGGCACGCCGAATTTCTCGATCACCTCTGGGATGCCGATGCGGCGATCCTTCATGGTGTCGTACATGGTGACGCAATCGGTGACGAGCTGCATCAAATCCTTGTCGGAGGACACGATGGTCGCGCTGGCGCCGCGCTCGCAGGCCTGCCGCACATAGGTTGCGATCAGGTCGTCGGCCTCGAAGCCCACTTGTTCCAGGCAGGGCAGGTCGAAGGCGCGGACCGCCTCGCGGATCAGCGCAAATTGCGGGATGAGATCGTCAGGCGCCGGCGCCCGGTGGGCCTTGTATTCCGGGTAGATCTTGTTGCGGAACGTGACCTCCGACTTGTCGAAGATGATCGCGAGGTGCGTCGGCCGGTTGTCTTCCGGCATGTCGCGGAGCAGCTTCCACAGCATGTTGCAGAAACCGAGCACGGCGTTGACCTGCAGGCCGTCGGACTTGCGGTTCAGCGGCGGCAGCGCGTGGTAGGCGCGGAAGATGTAGCCGGAACCGTCGACCAGGAAGATGTGGTCGCCCTTGCCGGCCGCCCTTGCTGCAACCGGTTTGGCAGCAGCTGTCGCGGCAGTGGGGGGATCGGCTTTGGCGGAGGTCTTCGGGGAGGTCTTTGGCATGGCCGCAATGTATGAATTTTTGCGGGCTTTGACAGCCTTGGGAAGGGGATTTTTGCCCTCAGCCCACACTCAATTGTCGTCCCGGACAAGCGCAGCTCTTGGCAACGCGTAGCGTTGCCGGGAGCGGAGCGTCGATCCGGGACCCATAGCCACAGGGAGGAGTTTGGCGAAGGCTGGTGGTGACGAGGCCCTGGTACGGAAGCCACGATCCATCGATAGATCACGCGGTATGGGTCCCTGCTTTCGCAGGGACGACAGATTGCTACTCCGCCGCCTGCAACACCGGCCCAGCCTTCTTCGGCGCAATCCAGAACGCCTCCGGCCGCTCGAACAGGAAGTGCGCATTGAGCCGTAACGCGCCCCGCCAGATCGCGAGTGCGCCGAGCACGCCGGCGACGGTGACGATCAGCGATACCGTGCCGATATCGGGAATGATGCCGGTGCGCAGCAGCAGCGTTCGCGTCGCCGCCATCGGCAGGAAGAAGGCGAGATAGATCACGATCGAATGCTCGCCGCAGTAGCGGAAGAAGTTCAGCCATTGCGCGCGCGCGAGCAGCGTGCCCATCGTGATGATGGCGCAGGCACCGGCAAAGCCGAGCACGAGCGAGACGACCTTCCATTCGCTGGCCCCCGACGCGACGAGGCCGGCATTGACCAGTGCCCAGGTCGCGAGCGCTGCGAGCGCAAGGACGGGATGCTTCCGCGCGCGATCCGACAGCGCGAACACGTAGGGCGCGAACAGATAGCCCGAATAGAAATAGACGAAGCGTGAGCAGAACTCGTCGATCGCGGTCCAGCCGGTCGAGATCCGGGCTGTCTCCAGGGCGGCGGCGACCAGCCAGATCGCGAGCGGCGGGAATTTGCGTGTCAGTTTTGTGACGACGAAGAAGACCGGCAGCAGATAGATGAACCACAGCGTGCCGAACGGCTCGATGAAGGATTCGAGATACAGGAGACCAACGTGATGCCAGCTCGTCTCCGCCGCGAAAGCGGGCGCCTTGAAGCCGAATTGGATTGTCACCCAGACGACATAGAAATAGGCGAAATGCACCACCTTGCGGTCGAGATAGGTTCGCCAGTCCCGATCGATCACCAGTGGCAGGAACAGGCCCGAGATCAGGAAGAAATCCGGCATCCGGAACGGCTTTGCGAAGGCCACGGCGACATGCATGAAACCGGTCTCGCCGGCGGCGAGCTCGACCCCCAGCACCGAATGCATCATCACGACCATGATGATGCAAATGCCCTTGGCGTAGTCGATCCAGTCGACACGCGCGGCAGAAGGGGATTGGCTGCCTCCGCTCCCTGCAATTGTGCCAGATGGTGCCATGGTGTCTCTTTTCGAGGCGCGTTCCGCCCTGTCCTGTTCGGGTGCGAGGCAGTGTGGGGCCTGCACGGTTTCCGACTTCTTTACCGGTTCAATTCCCATGCCGCTTTTTTGCCTGCGGACTGTTCCCTCCCCTCGGGAAAATGCTAAACCGCCCCGTGTCGGGGTTTCGTTAACCAATCTAAAACAGGGATTTTCATGCGCATCGCGATGATCGGCACGGGTTACGTGGGACTGGTGTCAGGAGCCTGCTTTGCTGATTTCGGTCACGACGTCACCTGCGTCGACAAGGACGAGAAGAAGATCGCGGCGCTCCATCGCGGCGAGATTCCGATCTACGAGCCCGGCCTCGACGAGCTGGTCGCGACCAACGTCAAGGCCAAGCGGCTCGACTTCACCACCGATTTGTCCAAGCCGGTCGCCGATGCCGATGCCGTGTTCATCGCGGTCGGCACGCCGTCGCGGCGCGGCGACGGCCACGCCGACCTCTCCTATGTCTACGCCGCAGCGAAGGAGATCGCGCGGTCGCTCACCGGTTTCACCGTCGTGGTGACGAAGTCGACCGTGCCGGTGGGCACCGGCGACGAGGTCGAGCGCATCATCCGCGAGACCAATCCCAAAGCCGACGTCGTGGTCGCCTCCAATCCAGAATTTCTGCGCGAGGGCGCGGCGATCCGTGACTTCAAATTTCCCGATCGGGTCGTGGTCGGCACCTCCGACGAGCGCGGCCGCAAGGTGATGGGCGACATCTACCGTCCGCTGTCGCTGAACCAGGCGCCGCTGATGTTCACGGAGCGTCGCACCGCCGAGATGATCAAATACGCCGCGAACGCGTTTCTCGCGACCAAGATCACCTTCATCAACGAGATCGCCGATCTCTCGGAAAAGGCCGGCGCCAACGTCCAGGAGGTCGCGCGCGGCATTGGCCTGGACAACCGCATCGGCACCAAATTCCTGCATGCCGGTCCCGGGTTCGGCGGCTCGTGCTTCCCGAAGGACACCAAGGCGCTGATCAAGATCGCGCAGGATTACGACGTCTCCTTGCGTATCGTCGAATCCGTGCTGGCCGTGAACGAAAATCGCAAGCGCGCGATGGCGCGCAAGGTCAGCCAGGCGCTCGGCGGCTCGCTGCGCGGCAAGACCATTGCGGTGCTCGGCCTCACCTTCAAGCCCGACACCGACGACATGCGCGATGCGCCGTCGATCCCGCTGGTGACAGGCCTGATCGACATGGGCGCGACGGTCAAGGCGTTCGATCCCGTCGGCATGGAGCAGGCCAAGGGCGAGCTGCCCGATATCACCTATTGCGAGGACGCCTATTCCTGCGCGCAAGGTGCCGACGCGCTCGTCATTGTCACCGAATGGGTGCAGTTCCGTGCGCTCGATCTCGACCGGCTGAAGAGCGTCATGGCGCAGCCCGTGGTCGTCGACCTGCGCAACATCTACCGCCCCGAAGACATGGAAGCCGCCGGCTTCACCTATGACAGCATCGGCCGCCCGCCTGTGCAGGGCTGATCGCCACACACGATTGTCATACCCCGCGAAGGCGGGGTATCCAGTAATCCCGATCTTCGTGATGATCGGGATCTGAGTTGACTGGATCACCCGCCCGGCGCGCAAGGCGGGTGATGACGGATGCGAGATCTTGCCCCGCAGTTTCGACACACCCCTCCCGATCGATGCCGTGCTCGACGATTTGTCGCGCGCGCTGGAGGCCAGCAATGCCGCCGTGCTGGTGGCGCCGCCCGGGGCCGGCAAGACCACGCGCGTGCCGCTCGCGCTGCTCGATGCGCCCTGGGCGAAGGACAAGAAGATCATCGTGCTGGAGCCGCGGCGTATCGCGGCGCGCGCCAGCGCCGACCGCATGGCCAAATCGCTGGGCGAGCGCGCCGGCGAGACCGTCGGCTATCGCGTCCGGTTCGGCTCGAAGATCTCGCGCACCACGCGCATCGAGGTGGTGACCGAAGGCATCTTCACCCGCCAGATCCTCGACGATCCCGAGCTGTCAGGCGTTGCCGCCATCCTGTTCGACGAATTCCACGAGCGCTCGCTCGATGCCGATATGGGCCTCGCGCTGGCGCGCGATGCGCAGACCGGTCTGCGCGAAGACCTGCGCATCCTCGTGATGTCGGCGACGCTCGATGGCGCGCGCGTCGCAAGGCTGCTTGGGCAAGCGCCCGTCGTCGAGAGCGAGGGGCGGGCCTTCCCCGTCGAGACGCGCTATCTCGGCCGCAAGGCGGATGCGCCCATTGAGCGGCAGATGGCGGATGCGATCGCATCCGCGCTGCGTGCCGACAGCGGCTCGGTGCTGGCGTTCCTGCCGGGCGCCGCCGAAATCCGCCGCACCCAGAATTTCCTCGGCGAGCGCGTGCAGGACGCCTCGATCGAGATCGTGCCGCTGTTCGGCGCGCTCGATGCCGCCGTGCAGGATCGCGCCATTTCGCCTGCACCCAAAGGCATGCGCAAGGTGGTGCTGGCGACGTCGATCGCGGAGACCTCGCTGACGATCGAAGGCGTACGCATCGTGGTCGATTCCGGTCTTGCCCGCGTGCCGCGCTACGAGCCCGACATCGGGCTGACGCGGCTCGAGACCGTGCGCGCCGCGCGTGCGGCAGTGGATCAGCGCCGCGGTCGCGCCGGCCGCACCGAGCCGGGTGTCTGCTACCGGCTCTGGGACGAGCCGCAGACGGCTTCGCTCGCGCCCTACACCCAGCCGGAAATTTTGAGCGCCGACCTGTCTTCGCTGGTGCTCGATCTCGCGCAATGGGGCGTGAGCGATCCCGCCGCGCTGTCGTTCCTCGATCCGCCGCCGGCGCCCGCGTGGAAAGAGGCAAAAAGCCTCCTCTCCGAGCTCAACGCACTCGATGGCGATGGCCGCATCACCGCAGAGGGAAAAAGCCTGCGTGCACTGGCGCTGCCGCCGCGGCTGGCGCGCATGATCGTGGATTCGCATCGCGCAGGCGAGGGCGAAGCCGCCGCCGAGATCGCGGCCATCATCACCGAGCGCGGGCTTGGCGGCGACAGCGTGGATCTCGAGCATCGGCGCGACCAGTTTCGCCGCGACCGTTCGCCGCGCGCCGCCAGCGCGCGCGATCTGGCGCGGCGCTGGGCCTCGCAAGTGGCGGCTTCGGAGAAGGCCGGGCCGCAGGATGATCTCTCGACCGGCTTGATGCTCGCCTATGCCTTCCCCGATCGCGTCGCGCGCAATCGCGGCAATGGCAGTTTCGTGCTGGCCAACGGCCGTGGCGCCGCCGTCGAGCAGACCTCCTCGCTCGCCCGCGCGCCCTACATCGCGATCGGCGAGATGACCGGGACGGCGGCGAGCGGGCGTATCCTGCTCGCCGCGCAGATCACTGAGAGCGAGATCGAGCGGCATTTCGCCGAGCATATCGAGAGCGCCGACGAGATTTCGTTCGACCGCGGCGCGATGGCGCTGCGCGCGCGGCGCAAGCGCGTGCTGCATGCGATCACACTGTCCGAAGCGACACTTGCCGTCTCGCCCTCCGAGGATACCGCGCGTATCTTCGCGGATGGATTGATCGCCGCCGGCCTCGATCGGCTGCCCTGGTCGAAGGCTGCAAAGCAATGGCGCGACCGGGTGATGTTCCTGCGCAAGGCCGAGGGCGACAGCTGGCCCGACCTGTCCGACGAGGGATTGATCGCGCGCCGCGACGACTGGCTGGTGCCGGCGCTCTACGACAAGATCGCGCTCAAGGACATTTCGCCCGGCGATCTCTCCGACGCGCTGATGGCGCTGCTGCCGTGGGAGATGCGCGCGCGGCTCGAGCGCGAGGCGCCGACGCATTTCGAGGCGCCGACCGGAAGCATGCTCGCGATCGACTACGAGGCCGAGCAGGGGCCGACCATCGCGGTGCGGCTGCAGGAATTGTTCGGCCTCAACGCCCATCCCTCGATCGCCGCCGGCAAGGTGCCGCTGGTGCTGGAATTGCTGTCGCCGGCGCAGCGCCCGGTGCAGGTGACGCGCGACCTTCCCGGTTTCTGGCGCGGCAGCTACGCCGCGGTCCGTTCCGACCTGCGCGGCCGCTATCCCCGTCATCCCTGGCCGGACGATCCGGCCAGCGCCGTGCCGACCCGGCGGGCCAAGCCGCGCGGGACGTGAGGGCGCATTAACCGTCCGCTCATCCTTTTCGTCAAAATAGCATCGCTCTGGCCGCAGCAATGCTCGCGGCTTGGTGTGCCGCGTGTTGAAATCGAGCTTTCCGGCTCGGAAGTGGTGTGATGCGTAACATTATGATCATCGCAGCCGTCATGATCGGCCTCGGCACCTTCATGGCGCAGATGGCGGACAGGATGAGCTCCGCCTCCGCAAGCTCGGCGCCGCGCACCACTGTCGCCGTCGCGGCCACTGCGCCCGCCGGGGGCCGCAGCCTCGCCGTTTCCCGCGATGGCCGGGGTCATTTCCAGACCGAAGGCCGGATCGAGGGTCAGCGCATCGGCTTCATGCTCGACACCGGCGCCTCCGTGGTTGCGCTGAATGAGACCTCGGCGGCCCGCTTTGGCCTGCGTCCTTCGCGCAGCGATTACAACGCCACCGTCTCCACCGCCAACGGCACCATCAAGGCCGCGCGCACCCGCATCGCGATGCTCGAGGTTGGCGGTCTGGTCGTGCGCGACGTCGACGCCATGGTGCTGCCCGACGAGGCGCTGTCGGAGAACCTGCTCGGGCTCTCCTTCCTGTCCCGCCTGAAGCGCTTCGAATATTCCAACGGCCAGATGGTGCTGGAGCAGTAGGCGGAGTTTTAATTGGCCTGGGAGGGCCTCCCTTAGGGCCAGCTTGGGTGCTATATTCCGCCCATGGACACCCCAGACGCGATTGCTATCCTCCGACAGTCCGAGCGCGCCCTTCGCGAGCGGGGCGTTTTGCATGCGGCGTTGTTCGGTTCGGTCGCGCGGGGTGACAATCGTCCCGGCAGCGATATCGACATCATGGTCGAGATCGACCCCGACGCGCGGATCACTGTGTTCGACTACGTCGAACTCAAGGAATACATTTCCAATCTGTTTGACGGCCCGGTTGACGTCGTCAATCGCGACGGTCTGAAATCATACGTCGCTCCTGCCGCGACGGCCGATGCCGTCTATGCCTTCTGATCGCATCGACGGGACCCTGCGGGACATCCTGCATCACATCGACTTGGCGACCGAGTTCGTCGGAAGTCTCGATCGCGAGGCGTTCGCGGCGGACATCCGGGCGGTCTATGCCGTTACGCGACGTCTGGAGATCATTTCAGAAGCGTCTCGCCGCTTGCCAGAGGATCTGAAGACCAGGCACCCAGCACGACTGCAGAGTTAGCCCATTCCGGTCATACATTTGGTACCGCCCTCGCGGTAACGTTTCTTCGTTACCAAACTGCCGCAATTATCGGCCATAAGCCTTCATTCCCGCCTTCCGCTGCGGCCCTGCATTCGCTAAGGCTGCCTCAATTCCTGCCCTTCACGAGACCGTCTCAATGTTCCCGAAGCCGAAATCCGTCCTTTTGCCCAACACCTACGCCTTCGAATCCGAGCCGATGGTGAAGCCTACGGGCTTTCGCGAATACGACGCGCGCTGGTTGTTCCAGAAGGAAATCAACCTGATGGGGGTGCAGGCGCTCGGCATGGGGCTGGGCGCGCTGATCGCCGAGATCGGCGTCAAGCAGGAGATCGTCACCGGGCATGATTTCCGTGGCTATTCGGCCTCGATCAAATACGCGCTGATCTCCGGTCTGATGGCTGCGGGTTGCAAGGTGCATGACATCGGTCTTGCGGTGACGCCGATGGCGTATTTCGCGCAGTTCGATCTCGACGTGCCCGCTGTTGCGATGGTGACCGCCTCGCACAACGACAATGGCTGGACCGGCGTGAAGATGGGCGCCAACCGTCCGCTGACTTTCGGCCCCGACGAGATGACGCGGCTGAAGGAGATCGTCCTGAACGCGGAGTTCAAGAACAAGGCCGGCGGCTCCTACCAGTTCCACGAGAACTACCCGGCGCGCTACATCGCCGATCTCACCAATCGTCCGAAGCTCAAGCGCAAGCTCAAGGTCGTCGCGGCCTGCGGCAACGGTACCGCCGGCGCTTTCGCGCCGCAGGTGCTGGAGGCGATCGGCTGCGAAGTGATCCCGCTCGACACCGAGCTCGACCACACCTTCCCGAAATACAATCCGAACCCCGAGGACATGGAGATGCTGCACGCGATCCGCGATGCGGTGCTGCATCACAAGGCCGATGTCGGCCTCGGCTTCGACGGTGACGGCGATCGCTGCGGCGTCGTCGACAATACCGGCGAGGAGATCTTTGCCGACAAGGTCGGCGTGATGCTGGCGCGCGACATGTCGGCGATCCACAAGGACGCGCAGTTCATCGTCGACGTGAAGTCGACCGGCCTGTTCGTCACCGATCCGGTGCTGCAGAAGCAGGGCGCCAAGGTCGCCTATTGGAAGACCGGCCATTCCTACATGAAGCGCCGCACCAACGAGACCGGCGCGCTGGCGGGCTTCGAGAAGTCCGGCCATTTCTTCTTCAACAAGCCGTATGGACGCGGCTATGACGACGGCCTGGTGTCGGCGATCGCGATCTGCGACATGCTCGACCGCGCGCCGGGCAAGTCGATGGCGGACCTGAAGAACGCGCTGCCGAAGACATGGTCGTCGCCGACCATGTCGCCGCATTGCGCCGACGAGACCAAGTACGGCGTCATCGACCAGGTGGTGAAGCATTTCGAGGGCTTGCAGGCCAAGGGCGCCAGGATCGGGGGACAGGCGATCCGCGACCTCGTCACCGTCAACGGCGTGCGGGTCACGGTCGAGGACGGCAGCTGGGGCCTGGTGCGCGCCTCCTCGAACAAGCCCGAGCTCGTCGTCGTGGTCGAGAGTCCGGTCTCGGAGCAGCGCATGCACGACATGTTCGAGATGGTGAACAGCGTGCTGCGTACGCATCCCGAGGTCGGCGAGTACAATCAGACGATTTGAGCAGTTTCAGAGATACTGGACGCCGCTATCTCCGCCGTCATGCCCGGGCTTGTCCCGGGCATCCACGCCTCTCCTCTTGCGCGAATGCAAGGACGTGGATGGCCGGGACAAGCCCGGCCATGACGATTGCCGAAGGAGCGTCGTCCTCCGTCGAGCAGCTAAGCCGCCACCACCGCCGGAATCGGCAGCGCTGTCACCGACTTGATCTTCTCCATCGCGAAGCGCGAGGTGACGTTCTTCAGCGGCACGGCGCTGATCAGCTTCTTGTAGAACACGTCATAGGCCTGCATGTCCGCGACCACGACGCGCAGCATGTAGTCGACGTCGCCGGCCATGCGATAGAACTCCATCACCTCGGGCATCGCGCTGACGGCTTCGGCGAATTTCTTCAGCCAGGCGTCGGAATGGTCGGAGCTCTCCACCGAGACGAACACGGAGATGCCGAGCCCGATCTTGTTCTGGTCGACCAGGGCCACCCGCTTCAGGATCACGCCGTCAGCCTCCAGGCGCTGGATGCGCTTCCAGCAGGGGGTCGAGGACAGGCCGACGCGGTCGCCGATTTCGGCGACGGACAGGGAGGCATCTTCCTGCAGCACCATCAGGATCTTGCGGTCGATGGCATCGAGGCGGCGGCTGGTCTCGGGGATCTGGACGGCGAGGTCGGTCATTTGAAGAACTTTGTTCCATTTCAGGGGCTGATTTCCCTGATATAGAGAAAATCTTTCCCCAGCAAGCCCATAATCTCGGCTCATCGATGGAATTGCTCTAGGGCCTCCCTCGCAAAAATCCTTCAACTTCAATACGTTGGGGTGCAGCCATGCCGCCGCCATGGCGGGTGCATTTCAGTGCTGCAGCGGCCGCGGCGAATCGCAGCGCCTCCGGCACCCCCTTACCCTCGGCGAGGCCAAGCGCGAAGGCGCCATGAAAGACGTCGCCGGCGCCGAGCGTATCGACCGCCTGGACCGGGAAGGCCGCCGTCTCTTCCGGCTCGCCTGCCTCGTTCAGCCAGATCGTACCGAGCGGACCGCGGGTCGCGGCAAGGAAGGCCGGCGTCAGCCTGGCCAGGCGTTGCAACGCCTTGGCGTCGTCGGCGATGCCGGCGGTCTCCTGCACCTGCTCGCTGGCGAACAGCAGATGCGAGGCGGCGGTCAGCAGGCCGTCCTGCAACGACATCGCGCGATCGACGCCGACGATGACGGGAATGCCGCGTCGCCGGGCCTCGGCGCAGAGATCAACGCAGAATGAGGCACAGCGGCTTTCGACGAGGACCGCACGGCAATCGGCCAGCAATTCGTCGGCATTGGGCAGCTTCACGCGCCACAGGCCGGGATCGCGATAGATCGTGAGCGTCCGCTCGCCCGAGGGATCGATCATGATCGCCGAGACCGGCGTGGTCATATCAGGCATGCGCACGATATGCGTGGTGTCGATGCCCTCCTGCGCCATTTGGTCGAGGATGAAGCCGCTCGATGTCTCCCGCGCATCGCCCATGGGGCCAGCGAAGAAGACGTGACCACCAAGCCGCGCAATCGCGATCGAGGCATTGAGCGCGTTGCCGCCGCAGATCTCGGCGAGGTGGCTGGCGTTGGCCTTGCTGCCGCGCGCCGGCACGGACTCGACCCGAAAGGTGAGGTCGCGCACCGGAATGCCGATGCAGAGGATTCGCGGCGCGATCCCGGGTGCGGCCATCGGCGGTCAGCTCTTGTCGTGCACCCAGCGGCCGAGCAAATGATGGGCGATGGCGAAGGGATGCGGGCCGGCGAGCCCGTCCGGATGCGTCCGCGTCAGCATCAGAGCTGCCTCCTCGCGCGTGAACCAGCGCGCATCCTCAAGCTCCGAGTGATCGACGATGATGTCCTCGCTCACAGCTCGCGCGCTGCAGCCGATCATCAGCGACGACGGATAGGGCCAGGGCTGCGTCATGTAATATTGCACGTCGGTGCAGCGGATCCCGGATTCTTCCAGGATCTCGCGGCGCACCGCGTCCTCGATGGTCTCGGCGGCCTCGACGAAGCCGGCGAGGCAGGAATACATCCCTGCCGGAAACTGCTTCTGGCGGCCAAGCAGGCACTTGTCGCCGGAGGCGACGTGCATGATCACGACAGGGTCGGTCCGGGGAAAATGCTCGGCCTTGCAAGCCGGGCACTCGCGCTTCCAGCCGCCTTCCTTCATCGCGCTGCGCGAGCCGCAATTGGCGCAATAGCCGTGGCGCTGGTGCCAGCCGACCATCGACTTCGCCATCGCGATCGCCGACAGCTGGTCGGGAGGAATCGCGCCCTGCATCGCCATGCCGCGCAGCTCGGTCACGGTGTAGTCCTCGCGTCCCACCAGCTTCTCGGCGGCGGCCTGCGACAGGCCCATGCCGAACATCGCGGCGCCATCCCGCAGCCCCAGGAAGATCGTGCCGGGATTGGCGCCGCACTTCAGCGCCTCGTCGATCGAGAGCAGCGCGCGAATCTTGTCGCCCTCGCGCTTGACCAGGAGCGAGTCGCGATAAACGACATAGGCGCGCGAGGTCGGCTTCTGCTCCATCGCGAACAGCTTCTGGTCGTCGCGGCGCAGATGCGCGGCGCGATCGAGGATGTTGGTGACGAAGGCCGGCTGTCCTAGCGGAAATGCGTTGAATGCTGACATTATCGTTCTTTCAACCCAACCAGATCTTGCGGCGAAGCGCGCTGATGAAATTCTGAACCTCTGCGGCGTCATGCGCCAATGGCGGCATCACGCCCCAGACCGGCCGCGGCCAGGCCGCGTCACTGGTGCGGCGCGCGATGATGTGAACGTGAAGCTGCGGCACGAGGTTGCCGAGCGCCGCGACATTGAGCTTGTCGCATCTGGTGATCTCCTTCAGCGCGCGCGAGACGCGGGAGATCTCCGTCATCAGCTGCGCCTGCTGCACCTCGTCGAGATCGATGATTTCGACCGCGTCAGCGCGCCGTGGCACCAGCAGCAGCCAGGGATAATGCGCGTCCTTGATGACCAGCACCTTCGACAGCGGCAGATCGCCGATGTCGATGGTGTCCTCTTTCAGGCGGGAGTGCAGCGACCAGGCGGGTTCGGGCATATGCGTTTCCGGATGGCCCGGTGAATTCGGGCGTGTTGGGCACGACCATACGATAGGGATTCCCTGAGGGGAAGGATGGCGCCCCGCTGTCACCGCATACGCGGTCGTCGTCCCGGACAAGCGAAGCGCAGATCCGGGACCCATAACCACAGGCAGTCGTGTGGCGAAGACTCGTGGTTGCCGGCTCGCGCACCAACCTCGCCCTGTGGTTATGGATTCCGGGCTCGCGCTGCGCGCGCTCCGGAATGACGGAAACTACGCCTCCGCCAGCACCCGCGCATTGGCGCGGACCGAGGCTTCGCTGACGCGAATGCCAAGGCCGGGCCCGTCGGGCACCACGACATGGCCGGCGCGGTTGGCGACGCGCTCTTCCAGCACGTCCTCGGTCAGCACGTGGTGCGGCATGTAGAATTCGCAGCCGAGCGAGATGCCCGGCGTCGCCGCGATCAGCTGCGTGCCGGCGGCTAGCCCAATGCCGCCTTCCCACAGCGTGCCGCCATAGCCGGGCAGCCCGGCGATGTCGGCGATCGCCATGATCGCCTGCGCCTCGAACAGGCCGCCGGCCTTCATCAGCTTGATCGAAACGGCATCGGCGGCTTCGCGGCGCACCACTTCCATCATGTCGCGGCGGTCGAAGCAGCTTTCGTCGGCGAGCACGGGCGTTTCCAGCGCGGCGGTGAGCTGCGCCATCACGTCGAGGTATTTGCGCGGCACCGGCTGCTCGATGAAGGTTGGCGCAAACTCTTCGACATCGCGCAAGATCTTGATGGCGCCGAATGGCGCGAGTGCCTGGTTGTAGTCGACGCGCAGATCGACCTTGTCGCCGAATTCTTTCCGGATCGCCTCGAGATGATCGAGATCCTCGCGGTGCGGTTTCACGCCGGTCTTGACCTTGTAGATGACATTGCCGCCCGGAACCATCTTTCGCATGCGCTCGAGGTCGGCGGCGAAATCCGGATCGGCGATGGAGAAGGAGAGGGGAATCGTGTCGCGCACGCGGCCACCGAGCAGGTCGGCAACCGACAGCCCCGACGATTTGCCGACGATGTCGAGCAGCGCCATCTCGATGGCAACTTTGGCCTCGGCATGGCCGACCAGCGCGCGGTCGAGCTCTGTCATCAGCGCGCGGATCCGGCGCACCGGCTTGCCGAGCACGATGGGACGCAGATAGATGTCGAGCGCGGCGAACGCGGCTTCCGGCGTTCCCGTGAACACCTCCCATGGCGCGGCTTCACCCCAGCCGATCACGCCATCGCTCGCGGTGAGCTCGATCAGCACGCGCTTCACCGTGCCCTTGACGTTGCCGACGCCCTGCAGGCGCGCCATCTTGATCGGGCTTTCGATCAGGAACAGCCTGAGACGTTCGACGGTCGCTTCGCTCATGTCAGGCCTCCATTGACGTGCCAGACCTGGCCGGTGACGTAGGATGCTTTGGGGGATGCCAGGAAGGCGATGATCTCGGCGACCTCTTCTGGTCGCCCGCGGCGGCGCATCGGGATCAGCGCTTCGGTCGCCGCGATCTGCTCGGGCGACAGCCGGCTCTCGCCCGGCTTGTCCTTGATGATGAGGCCCGGCGACACCGCGTTGACGGTGATGCCGTCGCTGGCGAGCTCGATCGCGGTCAGCCTCACCAAGGCTTCCAGCGCGGAACGGCTCGCGGCCGTTGCCGCGAACGGTGCGAATTCGGGCCGGATCGCATGTGCGACGAAGGAGGACACGGCGACGATCCGTGCATCATGCCCCGCGCGCAGCAGTGGGAGCGCGGCATCAACAAGACGCGTGAAGGCCAGCGCCGACTCGTCCATCGCCTGCCGGAACTGATCGGCCGGCGTGCCGATCGCGCTGCCGCGGCGGGCATGGCCGCCGACCAGGATCAATCCGTCGAGCCGGCCGAAGGCGGCTTTCGCGGCGGCGATGGCGACGGTGGCCGCGCTCTCCTCGGCGAGGTCGCCGAGGCATTTTGCGGCCACGGCGCCCTTCGCTTCAATGTCCACTGCGGTGGCTTGAAGACCTTCCGCGTTCGATCGCGTGTGCAGCAGAAGTGCGGTGCCGGGCGCCGCGAGCAGCTTTGCGGTGGCACGGCCGATGCCGCTGGCGGCACCGGTGACGAGATAGACGCGGTTGATATCGGACATCACGATGCCGTTGTGGCCGTCGGCAGCGCGCCGGTGCGGTGGAAATGGCTGAGGAAGGCACGCGTGGCGGCTTCCCTGGGATTGTCGATCACCTGCCGCGCCGGGCCTTCCTCGACCACGACACCGTCGCGCATGAAGATGAGGCGGTCGGCGACCTCACGGGCAAAGGCGATCTCGTGGGTCACGATCACCATGGTCATGCCTTCGGAGGCCAGTTGCTGGATCACGCTCAGCACCTCGCCGACCAATTCAGGATCGAGCGCAGAGGTGGCCTCGTCGAACAGCATCACATCGGGCTCCATCGCCAGCGCGCGGGCGATGGCGACGCGTTGCTTCTGTCCGCCGGACAGCGTCGCCGGATATTGGTCGGCCTTCTCGGCAAGGCCGACCTTGGCGAGCTGGGCACGCGCGAGCGTCTCCGCGTCCGCCTTGGCCATGCGCCGCACCGTAACCGGTCCCTCCATCACGTTCTCAAGCGTCGTCATGTGCGGGAACAGGTTGAAATGCTGGAACACCATGCCGGTGGTAGCGCGGAATTTTGCCAGCGTCTTCACATCAGGCAGTTTTGCACCTTCACCAAATGCAAAGCGCGTGTCGCCGACGCGGACGCTGCCGCCATCGGGCACGACCAGCAGATTGATGCAGCGGAGCAGAGTCGACTTGCCGGAGCCCGACGGGCCGATCAACGCCACGACGCCGCCCTTGGCGACGTCGAGATTGATGTTCTTCAAAACCTCGTTGCTGCCAAAGCTCTTGCGAAGGCTGCGGATCTCGATCTTTTGCGTCTCGCTCATTCGCTGACCGCCAGTCGCTTCTCGCCGCGGCGGACGAGGATGGTGAGCGGGATCAGGATCGCCGCATAGGCGACCGCGACCGCGGTGTAGGTCTCCAGCGGCCGGTAGCTGTCATGGGCGGCGACCTGGCTCTGATAGACGAGGTCGGGCACCGCCAGCACCGAGACCAGCGAGGTGTTCTTGAACTGGATGATCGACTGGTTCATCAGCGCCGGGATCATGCGCTTGATCGCCTGCGGCAGCACGATGCGCCGCATGGTCTGGATCGGCGTCATGCCCAGCGCGGCGCCGGCTTCGGACTGGCCGCGGTCGATCGAGATGATGCCGCCGCGGATGATCTCCGAATAGAACGAGCCGCCATAGAGCGAGAGCGCCAGCGCCGAGGCCGTGATCGGCGTCATCTCGACGCCGGCGAGGATCGGCAGCGCGTAATAGAACCAGATCAGCTGCACGAGGATCGGCGTGCAGCGGAACGCCTCGATGAAGGTGAGCGCGAGAAGACGCAGCGCCTTGAACCGCGACAGGGTCCCGAACGCTCCGAACAGGCCGAACAGCAGCCCGCACACGACGATGACGACGGTGAAGCCGACGGTGACGCCGAGTCCGTTGAGAAACAGCCAGCGATAGCTCCAGAGGATGCCGAAGTCCCACTGATACATGCGTATGTTACTCGTCGTACGCCTTGGCCGCTGGCGTTGTCGTTCCGGGGCGATGCGAAGCATCGAACCCGGATCCTCGAGATTCCGGGTTCTCGCTTCGCGAGCCCCGGAATGACGAAAGTGGAAACTTACAACGAAACGCCCGGCGGAATGTCCGCTTCGGTCACGCCCACCAGCTCCATGTTGGTGATGATCGCGTTGCGGATGAAGCCGAGGCCCTTGTTGAAGTCGATCCAGGTGTTGACGTAATCGCGCCAGGTCTTGTCGGTCTCGCGGCGGAAGCCGGCATTCGAGGTCGTTGCGAAGATCGGCGTCGGCAGCACGAGCTGGCCGAGCGAGGGGTTCTTCTTCAGCACGGTCAGCGACAGCATGGTGATCAGGCACTGCGCGTCGACGCGGCCGGTCTGCAGCGCCGCGGTGGCGTCGTCCGCGGTCTTCAGCCGCGTGATCTGCGCCTTCGGCGTCAGGCGGCTGACGACCTGATCGTGCGAGGAGCCCTGGTCGACGGCGATCTTGATGTCGGGCGAGTTCAGCTCGGCCCAGCTCTTCGGCTTGAAGTCCTTCTTGCAGAGGATGGCGAAGGCGTTGTTGAAGACCGGCACCGAGAAGTCGACCACCAGCGCGCGCTTCGGGGTCGGGTTGAGGCCGAAGAAGATGTC
Source organism: Bradyrhizobium genomosp. III (assembly GCF_000261705.1). Lineage (NCBI taxonomy): Bacteria > Pseudomonadati > Pseudomonadota > Alphaproteobacteria > Hyphomicrobiales > Nitrobacteraceae > Bradyrhizobium > Bradyrhizobium genomosp. III. The sequence goes on from NZ_AJQF01000082.1 coordinate 21,514, forward strand.
GATCTTGTTGGCCTGCAGGTCGAGCACCGAATTGCCCCAGGTCGTCTCGGTGATCTCGAGCTCGGCCTCCATGTCGTCGGCGAGCCCCTTGGCGATGTCGATGTAGAAGCCCTTCCACTGGCCGCTGGAGAGATCCTTCATGTAATAGGGCGCGCCGCCGCCGACCGCGCCGATTCGCATCTTCTTGGTGCGGCGGATGCGGGCGAAGGTCGATTCGTTCGGATCGGCGGTCTGGGCCACGGCCGGCGAAGCCAGCGCGGCCGCGGTCATCGCGCCAAGTCCGACAATCGATGCAACATCACGACGTGTAACCATTGGGATCAATCGCTTTTCTGGTTGGGACAGGTTCCGTCAGGTTCATACCAAGGTCGCACTTTCAGTGAAAGCACAGCCTATCGGCTGGGCAGATCGGGAATTGCCCGGATGCTGGGCAGGCGCCGTCGATCAGGGGCGATAGCCGCTTGCTTTCCGCCCCTTTTGGCCCCAAATAGGGACCGGGAGATTGGCGGTGGGCGA